>JBAYCP010000042.1:0-6846 GCA_041668665.1 Bacilli bacterium
AACTGGATGATTTAACCTCACTCGACTTGGCATACACGCCCGTTTTCAACACCTCTACTGATCCACTTGGATATGCGGGATTGATGATGAAAGCTAGTTTGAGAAAACGTTCATAGTTGCATGATTCTAGAGAGTCCATCGGACTCTCTTTTTTTTTGAACTAGGTTTTGCAAAAAAGGACATTAATTATAGGAATTCTTCGTGCAAGGCTTTTGTTTCCATGGGAACTCTCTTATAATAAAGAAAAGAGGAAGGGAGACGTGCACATTGCTAAACAAAGAAATCATAAAGGATTATGCCGATTTTCAATGTGATCGACTCGCTTATTTAATGGGAAATCAGCGGCATCAAATGCAAGTAATCAAAGAACTGTTTGAAGCCAATTATTCCCTAGAAGATTTTGAGGATTTAATCCAAGAGGAAGAAAATGAACAGCAAGAAGTTCGCTCCTCAACGGAGCGTTTTGAAGAATGGATTAGACTATATCCAGATCTTTTCACTTCTTTGATAAAAAAGGCAAGAGAAGAGACACAGCAAGATCAAGCTGCCCAATTCATCGCGAGATGGGAAGACCTTCAAGAAGTTGCAAAGCTTTCTCGAATGTATTTTGAAACGTTGTATCCGGGAAAGACTCGACGAGCAGATACTATTGATGGAAGTATCGATGGCTATGAAGATCGTAAGATGGCTTCCATCGAGGAGCGGACCATGCGTTATCTTTCGGATAACTCCGTCCGAGTCATCTTTGAAGGTCAAGTTTCGATTGATGGATTCTTGGCTCGTTGGGATGTACTGGTTAAGCAGCCTGATGGATACCATTTGTATGAAGTGAAGGGTAGCACCAGTATTTATCGTACCAATAAACGCGATCTAAATACGCTTCAAGCATTGCCCAAAGGGATTCGCAAACCCTATTTATATGATATTGCTTTTCAACAATGGGTCTATGAACTTGCAGGAATCAAACTTGCTGAAGTGCATTTTCTCCACCTCGATCGAAATGCATCCTTTCAAGAGCATGAAATGTCGTATCCACTCGATGTATCGTTGCTTCCTCGATTATTCCGGACATCGAGTTTAATTGAAGATGTAAAAGTGAAAGGAAAAGAGAAACCTTTGATTCCGATTGGGGAGTATTTACATCGAAGAATTTATGTTAAAAAAGGTCAAGAAGCGGTTGAACAGTATGCATTTCGCCTTCAGTCAGTTCTTCTACTGCCAGAAGTACCTCCTGTAA
Source organism: Bacilli bacterium (assembly GCA_041668665.1). Lineage (GTDB taxonomy): Bacteria > Bacillota_I > Bacilli_A > RFN20 > UBA1709 > JBAYCP01. The sequence goes on from JBAYCP010000042.1 coordinate 1,238, forward strand.
AGATGATTTATAAGTGTCGAAAATGTCCACTTCGTGACTTGTGTCATCCAAATGTTCCCAACGACCACATTTTTAAACTCAACTGTTATAATGGAACTGGAGGAAACTACCGGACGACTCAAACGTTAATCGAAGATCTCCATCTAGCATCCATCCGGGCGATTGAGCAGGCATTTCTCCATAGCCGATTTCGGTGGCAATTGGAGCCGCGAGATGGGATTCCTCGGCTCTCATCGACTCGCTTACAAATTGAAACGATCCAAGGGAATTTACCACGAAAACATTATTTAGTCCCGGAAGTGATGAATCGAATTATGAGCAAAGATTATGCTGTGTTTCCCTTAATATTTTTCGACTTTGAAACCTTTAATTATCCGGTTCCTCTTGTCGAAGGAGCTCGACCCAATCAACAGGTGTGTTGTCAATATTCCATGCATGTCGTTCAGTCCAACTATGACCTTGCAAAGCATCGTTTTGAGCAAGGAATTGGGGGAGGAATTACCCATTACGAATATCTTGGTACCCCGTCTTCCGATGGGTTTCATAATCCCGAGCGATCCCTCATTCAAACACTGAAAACCCAACTTATCCATGCTGGTTTAGATCCTTATCGAGATCCTTTTACATTGGTTGTATATAATAAATCGTTTGAACAATCTCGGTTTAGGGAAATGGCCGAACAGTATCCGGATGAATCTGCTTTTTTATTAAAATGCCATCAAAGCATTGTTGACTTGTTAGACTTTTTCCAATATGGGACATGGTATCATCGAGATTTCAATGGTAAATCAAGCTTAAAAGTGACACAGCCGGTTTTAATGTCGGACCCCACTATTATCGAATGGTATCGACACTTGCCTTATCCTTTGGAAGATACTCTTGCCTACCACCATGGCCTTATTCATAATGGAGGAGTAGCATTAGCGGTCTATCAAACCTTGTTGCGTCGTTTCTTTATCACAGGCGATCAAGAAGATGAAGAAAAATTTCGACAGGCTTTACTGGCCTATTGTAAAATTGATTCATGGGGCACGGTAATTCTTTACGATATCATCGTAAAAGCATTAACAAAAATCCGCACAAACTCCATGGACTTGGATTGGGCTCCTCTTGATCTTCACTTTCTTTCTTCCACCACCCAGCAATCCCAAAAGGAGGAATAACCATGCCAATATTCCCATTCATAATGACAATCTTGGTAGGAGGATATGCTGCTTTTCTTGCTAATCAAGGGATAGCGGTAATCCAACATGAAACTCGAAGCATTTATCACACCCAAGAGACGGAGCAACGAAAAGCTCTCTTTCAAGCAAGTTGGAAGGCCGCTCTTCCTTTGGCTTTGGGGCTTGCCCTTCCTCTGTCCATTGCAACCTTTTTGCTTTCTGGATATCTTGTCTTATTGGCAGGAGAAGTCTTAGGACTATTCTTCTCCAAAAATAAGCAAGGAATGGTATTTTCCGCCCTTGCTGGTGCGGCATTCTCGGCTGTAATATTTGTGCTCTTTTTTGGTTTAAAAACTTATGTTCCAGGATGGTTTAGCATTGATTTTCTTACTCCTCTCACGGGCGCTTTTCTTCCTTTATCGAGTGCTTTTGCTTTGATACCTGCCCTTGCGATTGGAATTCAATTTGGCCCCAAGAAAGCCATCGCTGCTAGTTTGATTATCATTATTGTGTATATCCTATTTCTTCGACTTGGTACTATTTCATTTTTATCCGGTCGTTTGTCGGCCATTGGAATTGCGTTCATTGTAGGAATTGTATTATATTACTTGCTTACTTTAAAGATTAAGAAGAATACCGACCCCGAGGATTCTCTCACCCATCAAGCTGAATCAAACTTTCCATTGTTAAAAAAACAAGGTTTGTTTCTTATTCCCATGGGAATAATGATTGGCATGATGGCTTCTGATAGCTCATTTGCTTTGGATCCTTTATCACATGTCCTTCTTGCCGATGGATTTCGTTTTGAAGCTGGATGGGCAGTTCTCGCCTTGGCTTTAACGACGATTCAGCCTCTTTATACCTCGGCACGAATAAGCGGAGTGTATAGTCCCATCGGAACTGGACTTGCCATTGCCTTAGGTTATTGGTCTGCGGTGTTGCCCGGAGTGTTCGGGCTTGTTGCTGCTGGTGTATTGGGGGGCGGCGCCATTGTCTTTGAACTTTGGGCTGGTGATCGACTTCATCGTTATCTACATACTCATCCAGTGCTTATTAAGATGGGTGATAATGTTCGCAAGGCAAGTTTAGTGGTGATGGACTATACGATTTTTGTAGGATCGATGGTGATTGGGAATATTATTTATCCCGTTGTTGGGTTTATGTGGGTTTTGGCTGCGTGGGTGATTCACCGCACACTCCCTCAAAAGATTTTCCATCCCATTACGGTGGGACCCATCTCTTTGCTTCTATTGGGTCTTGTTGTGAACTTACTGCGATTGTTACGAATTTTAATATAAGAAATGGAGTGTGGAGTTGTAATGAGTGAATGGATCTTTGAAGATACTTATCAAATTCCCGGTAGTGAAACCGATGTTTTTGGAGTATGGAAATATGCAGCCATCTTCGCGCATATGCAAACCCTTGGAGAACGACATGCTCAACAACTGCATGTCGGAAGAGATCATCTTTTACAACGAGGAGTTGCATGGGTTGTCGCCCGTGTAAAAATTGAAATGTATCGTATGCCGCGTGCCGATGAAAGGATACGTATGAAAACTTGGCCAGGGGCTCCCTTGAAATTCATTTTTCCACGATATTATTGGTTTGAAACGGAACATGGCGAAGAATTAGGGAAAGCAGTAACCGTATGGAGTCTCTTGGATTTAGAAAAAAGAGAGATCGTTATTAAAACAGGGCCCTATGTTTCTCACTTTCCACGTGATTTTGATCATAGTGGACTTCTTCCGGTTCCCACTCATATTATTCTTGATCAATTGGAACATGAAGTCATTCATCAACCTTCTTATAGTGATTTGGACAGTAATCAACATGTCAATAATGCTCGCTATTTGGAGTGGGTCTTTGATTTGCTTCACCGCGATGGATTGGATCAACGGTCTCCTCGATCCGTTCAATTAAACTTCACTCATGAAATTCTTCAAAAAGATCAAGTGGCTCTTCATTATTCGAGCAATGAAGTCCATTTTCAAGTTCAAGGAAGCGATGGGCCGCTAGTATTTTTTACAGCGGAAGTAGAATGGTAGCCTCAAAATCTGCTTGGACCGTTATTTTTGCAGCAGAAGAAGCAGAATTAATGGCACTTCGCCCAAAACTTCAACACCTCATTGAGGTGAAGGTTGGTCCTTATGGTTTTTACCAAGGATTGTGGCATCATCAACCGGTCATGTTGGCCTTAACTGGAGTTGGGAAAGTAGCTGCAGCAGCAACATGCGCAACTATATTCTCTGCTTATCCAGTTTTGCAAGTTTTTAATATTGGGACTGCTGGAGGATTATCGAGAGTTCTTCATGTTGAAGACATCGTCCTTGCCACCGAAGTCGCTCATGCGGATGTTGACCTTACTATATTGGGATCCTATCAATATGGTCAATTGCCTGGACTACCGGCTCGATTTGTTCCATCGAACGATATGCGTCTTGAAATACTTCCAATCTTTCAGTCCCTAAATCAAAAAATACATGAAGGGCTTATGCTTGCAGGAGATATGTTCTTGCATCCTGCCTCTCCCTTGATGTCGGTGGTCAAGCAGCAATTTGGAGATGAAAATCCCCTCAGTTTTGATATGGAGAGTGCTGCTGTGGCACAATGCTGCACAATCTATCAAAAACCATTTGGCATCATACGTGTTATCAGTGATATAATAGGTAACAGTGACCAAGTCATTCAATACCAAGAAGTTGTACAGCGTTCAAGCTATGTATTGGCTGAAGTATTTGACAAATGGTTCTTATTTCATCAAGAAGGAGAGACATAATACTATGACCACGACAAAAACTATTCGCGAGGAACGCTGGATCCTTGCACCACTAGGCGCACGTACCCTTGCTTTTATCATTGATTTTGCTATTTTTCTTGCCTTAATGTTTTTATTAGGGTTACTTGCAAAACCAATTGGAAATGCGTTATTGGACTTAGAGGGAATGCTTGCCCAAATTACGCAATGGCAAAAAGACTATGGATTACTGATTTTTCAAGAAGGCTCGTGGGTGATGGCGACTTCGGTGGAAGCCGCGATGCAAAATGCCTATACTGCTATTGCCACCGACACGGTAACTGCGTATTTAGGATATCAAAACTACTTGGAGATTCTTAAAGGGATGATTGCTATTGCTGCAGTCTTTCTTGTTCCAACGCTTATTTTAAAAGATGGGAAAACCATCGGTAAAAAAATCATGAAGTTGCGTTTGATTACTCTCAATGGAGATCCTGTTCGCCCTGTTATTATGATGTTTCGAACCATGATTGGGATGTGGGCCATTGAGTATGTTACAAGCGTGATGTTTTCCTATATTGGTGTTTTACTTTCTATTCTCTTTACAATCCTTACGAAGCGGCAAAGTGCTATTCATGACATTATAGGACGCACGATGGTGGTTCGTGACGAAAAGCAAATCATTGATGTCGAAATTCCAATTACGATTGAATCTCCACAGCCTTCCAATGAAGATGTGCAAGACGAACCAAAATAGGTTCGTCTTTTTTTGATAAAATTGACTTTCACTGTTTTAATAATTTATAATAATAAATAAAAGAAAAGGTTCAAAGGAGTTGGTCGTCTGTGCCATCCTTCTTGATAGGGATTCTTGTTCTCGTTATCCTCTTAATCCTCATGTTCATTCTTTTTGGTTTTCTCTTTTTCCATATTGCATTTAGTACAAAGAAGCGACGTCCGTTATGGGATGAGCCCTATCTTAAGGCGCGATTTATCGAAGGAAATTATGGCTTCATTCATTCGTGGCACAATCAACAGCATTTTGAGAAGGTTGAGTTGAAGTCCTTTGATGGCTTGACACTTCGAGCACGTCGCTTGAATGCAAAATCCAATCAAACCGTTATTTTGGTTCATGGATATCGCTCCAATGCCAATCGTCTTTTGGAATGGGCGCATCATTACTATGAGCAGTTACACTTTAATGTTCTTCTAGTGGACTTGCGAGGGCATGGAACTAGCGATGGTTTTACAGTAGGAATGGGATTCCTCGATTCGTTGGATTTGCGTCAGTGGACATTGATGGAGTCAAAACGAGTAGGGGATTCGGGGGCAATTATTCTACACGGCTTATCAATGGGAGCGGCTTCTGTTCTCAATTTATCCAATCAACATTTACCCCCATGTGTTCGTTTTTTTGTTGCAGATAGTGCATTTACAGAGGCAAAACAAGAGTTGTTGTACAAATTGAATTATACGTTTCATCTACCTGCTTTTCCCATCTATCATCTTGCCGCACTTTTTTATCGAATAAAGGTTGGCTATGCATTAAAATTCTCATGTCCCTTAGAACGTGTGGCACATGCGCGATATCCTATCTTATTCATTCATGGTGCAGCCGATGATTACGTTCCTTTATCCATGGCAATGACTTTGTTTGAGGCTACTCAGGGAGAAAAAGACTTATATGTTGTTCCAAAGGCCTCTCATACCTT
>JBAYCP010000043.1:0-6780 GCA_041668665.1 Bacilli bacterium
AATACTCCTAGCGCTCCTCCGGCAATTAAGGCGACCCCAATCTCTTTGCGTAAGACCTGCCAGTAATCATGAATCTCAATTTCTCCAAGCGCTAAGCCACGAATGACCAGAGTACTCGTCTGCCCTCCAGCGTTCCCACCAGTGTCCATCAACATCGGAATAAACATTGCTAACACAGGTAGATGTTGCATCAAGCCTTCATAACTACCAATAATTAAACCGGTAAATGTTGCCGAGAACATTAATACGAACAACCAAATGACCCGCTTCTTTGCAAGTGATAGCACCGAGGTTTTCATATATTCGTCGCCCAAAGGTGCCACAGCAGCCATGATTTGAATATCTTCGGTCGCCTCTTGATCAATGACGTCAATGATGTCATCGGCGGTAATAATCCCAACCAAACGATCATCTTGGGTGGTGACTGGTAAGGCGTTTAAGTCGTATCGTTTAAACTTTTTAGCAACTTCTTCTTGGTCATCATGCGTATAAATGGAGACAAAGTCGGTTTCCATAATGTCTCCGACACTAGCATCCTCCTGCGCAAAGATTAGATCGCGCAAACGCAAGGTTCCCACCAGGATGCGTTGGGCATCAACGACAAACAAGTAACTGATGGTTTCGGCTTCTTTTCCTTGTTTCCGAATCTTTTCCATCGCACCTTTAACGGTGTCGCGGGCTTTCAGCTCCACAAATTCTGTGGTCATAATCGAACCCGCAGAATTCGCTTTATAGTCCAATAGATGGTTGATTTCGCTGCGCGTTTCTTTGGTCGCAGCCTGAAGAATTTTCTTCATCAAATTCGAAGGCATCTCTTCCAAAAAATCCACAATATCATCGCTATAAAGATTCTCCAAAATGGAGCTAATTTGTTCACTGGTTAATAAGGCAATGAGTTTCTCTTTTAAGTCATCATCCAGATAGGAAAACACCTCAGCGGTATAGGATGGAGGGACCGTCTTAAATACAAAAATTAAGTCGGTAATGAGTGTCGTTTCTTCTTCCAAAATCGCTTCATTTAATGTTTCAGCAATGTCGACAAGATTGTATTCTTCAAAGTCGTGTCGGATGGCTTTGACATCTTTGGCCGCAATTGCTTGCAAAAGCGCTTTGGGTTCATAGGTCTGCAGTTCCATGCTCCCCCTCCTTTTCCTTTCTATTATACACTATTCCAAAATCCAGATGATAGTCAGGCAACAATACTTTCCTTATTTTTTTGATTGTAATCCACCTGGATGGCCGGTTGTAATTACCCCTTTTTTGGGGTATGATAAAATCATCTAAAAGGGGGGTGTTGTTGTGGCACAAATGGTGGATGTCTCACGCAACCTACGTTACTTGCAACGACTCGCGAAAGAATTTCCCAACATCCAAGCCGCTTCGACAGAAATTATTAATTTACAGGCGATTTTAGAACTACCGAAAGGAACGGAACACTTCATGAGTGACATTCATGGAGAAGCCGATGCGTTCCTGCATATTCTCAATAATTGTTCCGGTAATATTCGAAACAAAATCACTCAACTTTATCAAGATCGAATGAGCAAAGAAGAAATTGCAGAACTCTCGACACTGGTCTATTATCCTGAACGAAAAATTGAAAAAATGAAGAAGCAAACCGACGATCTCACCGGCTGGTATAAAGTGATTTTAACTCAGTTGGTGGAATTATGCCGGGTGTGTGGCTCAAAATATACGCGTTCCAAAGTACGCAAAGCGTTACCCAAAGACTTTGAATACATTATTGATGAATTGCTCCATGCCGATTATGGCGAACGCAACAAAGAACTCTATTATTCTAAAATCTTACAGTCCATCATCGACATTGACCGTGCCGATGCTTTCATCATTGCCATCTGCAATGTCATCAAACGCCTTGTGGTTGACAGCCTACATATTGTCGGTGATTTGTTTGATCGGGGCCCGCATCCTGACATTATTCTCGATCGGTTGATGCGACACCATGCCATCGACATTCAATGGGGCAATCATGATGCTTTATGGATGGGAGCCGCTGCCGGAAGTGGCGCTTGTATTGCAACCCTACTTTCCAATACGATGAAGTATAACAATCTCGATTTGATTGAAGATGGCTACGGCATTAACCTTTTGCCCTTGGCTGTCTTTGCGAATGCCACCTATGTGGCCAAGCATATTTACTTCCCCGTCAAATCCGAACAAAGCGATTTTGAACTCGAAGATTTGGCGTTGGTTGCCAAGATGCGTAAGGCTATTGCCATCATTCAATTCAAACTCGAAGGTCAACTCATCCAGCGTCACCCTGATTATCGGATGGAGGAACGCTTGCTGCTCGATAAAATCGATTATGCCGCTCAAACCGTTCGCATCGGCAATCAAGTCTACCCCATGTTGGATACCGACTTCCCTACTGTGGATCGAGAAAATCCCTACCAGTTAACCCCCGCAGAAGAAAAAGTCATGGATCAACTCATTCAATCGTTCCGTCATTCCGAGCGGTTACAAAAGCACATTCGCTTTCTCTATTCGGTGGGAAGCATGTATAAGGTTACCAATGGAAACCTCTTATTTCACGGCTGCATGCCCATGAATGAGGATGGCTCCTTCCAATCCTTTGAATTTGAAGGCATTACCTTCTCCGGAAAGCCTCTTTATGATCGTTGTGACGTCATTGCCCGTCAAGGCTACTACGGACGACTAGGAAGCCAAGAAAAGCAAAAAGGCGAGGATTTCTTGTGGTGGTTATGGTGCGGCAAAGATGCCCCCACCGTCGGGCGCAAAAAGATGACGACCTTTGAACGACTTTTTATTGAAGACAAAGCCACTCATAAGGAACCTAAAAACCCTTATTACAAATACCAAGACAATGAAGAAGCCTGCCTTCGTATTATGAAAGAGTTTGGCTTTACCAAATTCAAATATGCCCATATTATTAATGGTCATATGCCTGTCGCAGTCAAATCAGGGGAAACGCCCGTCAAGGCCAATGGCAAAATGATTATCATCGATGGTGGCTTCTGTCGTGCCTATCACCATACCACAGGCATTGCTGGCTATACGATGTTTTTCAACTCCTGGGGGATTCGACTTGCTGCCCATGAACCGTTTGTTGGACTTGATGATGCGATTGAAAACAACAAGGACATTCTTTCCACCTCGGTAATTTACGAAAGTGCTTCCAAGCGACTCACCGTCGGCATGACCGATATTGGGATGGAATTAAACGTCCAAGTCGAAGAATTGAAACAACTTCTTCATGCCTACCGCAGTGGCTTAATTAAGGAACGCTAAGCATCTTGAAAGCCACCACGTAATTCGCTATGATGATAGAAGATACCATCTTAGAGAAAGAAAAAGGATTCCATTATGAATACGAAAAAAATCGCCATTTATCCTGGTAGCTTTGACCCCGTCACTCGTGGCCATATTGAAATTGTCGCCAAAGCCGCTTCTGTTTTTGATGAGGTGTATGTTGTGGTGTGCGTCAATGCTCAAAAACCTGCCTCCACCTTCACGGTGGAAGAACGGGTGGAAATGTTGCGGCTTGCAACCCAAAAATTCCCCAATGTCTTAGTCGACAAGCATTTTGGAATGGCCGTCGAGTACGCCACCCAACGAGGGGCCAAGGTGATGATTCGGGGCGTACGCAATCCCCGGGATTTTGAAAATGAGATTACCCAATATCATTTCAACCATTACATCAATAGTAGCATTGAAACGATGATTATCTTTCCCAATGTAGAAAGTCTTTATGTTTCCAGTTCATCCATCAAAGAATTGGCATCCTTCTCTCATGATTTCTATGATTTTGTTCCCCCCGAAATCTATGATTATCTCAAAATAAGACTTTTTCCCAAAAAGTAAAGAAAACCTCGGTTAATCCGAGGTTTTTTGTTGCCGTTGGGCGATTTCTGTCACCATTTTCTGATAGGTGATCTCATCAATATGGTATTTAAAGACGGCAATATAGAAGGCTAAGGCCAATAACGCCAAGGGTAACAAGGTCATCCCAATTCGCAACACCAACAGCATGGTAGCATTGGATTGGGACAAGATGGCATTAACCGCTGGAACAATGTCTGTGACCTCGCCAAGGGCTTTTTGTTGCTCCAGTTCAGCCACTTGTTGCGACAAGCCATACAAACCACTTACAATAAGCACCAAGGAAACGACCCCTTGTTGAATGGCACCGGATAGTTTGGCGGTAAACGGGCGGATGGCAAAGATGATACTTTCGTTCCGTTCTCCTGTTTTCCACTCATTGTATTCAATGGTATTCGTCATCATGATTAAGACGGTTAAGTAGAAGACGCCTTGTCCGGAGAAGACTAACGCACCAATCACACAAAGAACCATAATGTTTTTAGGTAAGAATGGCACATATCCAAAAGCAAAGAACGCAAGATAGCCAATGGCAATTGCCACAAAACTTACGATTAACAATTGCTTACGTTTAAACTTTGTGGAAAGCAAAGGATAGATGATCTGTGAAATAATCGTTCCTGCCGCATACACCACCGTAAACAAGAACATTTCATTGCCCGTATAGCCAAATTCAAAGTAGAAGAAGTTTAGACCAAAGGCATTTAATAAGGCACTACCCAAGTAGTAGACCAAGATGACAATCAGCATCCAAAGCAAGGGAACATTATGGGCAATGATTTGGAACATCGACTTGAGGCTTAATTTTGGCGCTTGGGTAACCACTTCTTTGCGAGTACGTTCTTTGGCAAACAACACGAGAATGGTCTGACAAATTAAGAAGAAAATGGCCACTGCAATGGCAATCTTCCCATACATATCAATCGCATCCCCCGTCACCAACATCGGAACAAGTCCCCCTACGGCAAACGCACCAACAGATGCAAAGGTTGCAACTAAGGTGGTCAGTACATTGCGTTGCTTTTCATCACTTGAAAGAGAGGGCAACATCGACCAATACGAAATGTCGTTCATCGTAAAAGTCATTCCCCACAGTAAATAAGCGATGCCAAAGAAAATGACAAATCCCCATCCTTCGGGACGAACAAGAAAGAGCGAAGCCGTAATACCGGCATTCAACAATGCCCCGAAGAATATCCACGGTTTATATTTCCCCCACTTGAGTCGCATATTCTCGATGATGGTACCCATCATCGGATCATTAATAGCATCCCAAATACGACATACCACAATGATGGCAGTTAACGCCGTAAATTGAAGGGGGGTTAACCGAATCGTGTATTGGATGTAAGTAATTAAGAATAGACTTACTAACGTATAAGCGGCATCCCGTCCGGTACCACTAGCACTATAGATCCATTTGGTTGCTGTTGGGACCTTGTCTGTATCGAAGGTTGCAGAGGGTTTCATACTTGTACTCCTTTTGCTTATGCATGAAATAAAGAAATAATTACCTTACCAACAATTATAGACTTTCTCGGCAAAACCTACTACATCATGAAGCGAAATAATACGACCATCCTTCCATTGGATGGTGCCGTTGAAACGGCCAAATACTTGGTGCTGGATGCTTTTTATGACCAGCAAGGAAGTCTTGGAAGAACGATCAAGAATCGGATCAAAAGTTAGATCTAAAAGACCCTGATTATCACGAATCATCCATTGCCCCATAAAATGATCATGACCCTCTAGCTGAGGAATCTCAAAACGAACCTGATCCAATTTATGGGCGATCCCATCATAAAAAACCATATTCTCTGTAGCCGCCGAGGTATCGCCAAAACCATACCCAAGATTCAATCCTACCCGATGACCATCTACTTCCGTGGACAAGGAACTCCAATACCATGTATTACGATAGGTCCATACCCCACGTCCCCAATCCAAGACCGCCCATGTCTCTTGAGGAGAAAATTCATAACTCCAGTCACCCACACTCACCCGTCCTTGGACAGGCATACAGTTAATTTTTTGATTATAATAAAATGCTTGGGGATGTCCTGCAAACGGAGTCGCAATGACCATGGAATCTTGCGGCTCGCTAAGTAATTCTAGTTCCGCTCGAAGCGTTTCCTCTCCCCGAAATTTTTTGCACTCACAGAATAGACGACGCTTGCCACTACCATCATGGGTAAAGCGCAACTGAAAACGATTATTATGAAAGGTAGTATCCCCAAAAGCGGAAGAAGAAGGCAACCGTGTTTTTCCCATAGGGAGCAGTGTCATACCTGTGACGGTTTCCTCACAAGGAGCGTCAAAATCAAACAAGGAAACACTCACCAACCCCATATAAGAATTATCGGCAATCGTCAAAGCAAGCCCCACATGTTGATTGCCTAAATAATAATAATCCCATTCTTTGATTCGCAATGCATGGGCTTGAATTTGTTCGCGACGATAATCCAAACATAGGCTTGTCGCATAACCCGCCTGACGCAATTCCCCTCGCTCGTTGAGCAAATCGCCTTGAAGGGTAATTGGTTGTTGCATAAAATCCCTCCTTTAACCTTTTCTTTTATTGTAGCACGCAAAAATGGGAGAAGCAAAAAAATGCGGGAATCCGCATTTTACAAACTACTTCATTACAACAACCAAGGTGTTGGACATCCGATCGTGAATGGTGCGACGAGCCGGAGCAAGAAACATCATGACAATGCTGATGACGGAGGTAACGCCCAAAGTGAATAAACTAATCAAGAAGACGCCCATCACTTCACGGATGGTCATCGTTCCTGGGGTTAAGCGTCGTCCATTAAGTTTGACGACACGAAGATTCATAATCCAACGTCCTAAGGTTTGTTTGGTCCATACAATAGGCAAAAACACCAAGTAAAAAATATAAAAAATCAATTCAAAAAA
>JBAYCP010000044.1:0-6738 GCA_041668665.1 Bacilli bacterium
ACGATTCCGCTCATGAGGGGTATCGCTACTTTGAGTAGCGGGCAATTGAAACCCGTGCCCCATCATGGGAAAAGCCACCGGCAAATGAATTCGTCCGTACGTTTTTCCGTTTTTTTCATCCACTGCTGTAAAAAGTGAAGGCAGTGTTGGTGAAGGACGAATCGGATATCGTTGAATGGCTTTTTCAAGAGAAGTAAGAACCAACTGAGGTTCGATATCTCCCGCTAAGACAAGCATCATGTTACTTGGATGATAGTATTTTGCGTGACAAAGTTCCAATAAGGATCGCGTTGTTGCGTGGACCGATTGCGCAGTCCCTCCAATATCGAAGCGAATAGGGTGTTGGGGATATAAAAGTTCAAGTAATCCGCGATTTAATCGAGTATCTGGAGAATCATCATACATTTTCAATTCTTCAATAATGATATCTTTTTCACGATTGACTCGTGCTTCCGACATTGAAAAAGTCTGAGTAAGATCAATCAATAATTGAGTATTTAAAATGGCTTTGGAAGAGGAAACAAAATAATAGACGGTGCGATCATAACTAGTAAATGCGTTCGCAAAAGCGCCTCTTGCAGAATAACGATCAAAAATAGGACCTTTGGGATGATCAAAGAGACGATGTTCCAAAAAGTGGGCCGCCCCTTCAGGGACAACGATTGAAGGATTGGTCTCATCCAGTGGCTGACCAGAGTGAATTGACCCAAACGAAGTGGCAATCGCACCACACACCTCATGAAAACCCGGCATTGGCAATAAAAAAACATCCAACCCATTGGAAAGCCGTTGATTCACCACTGCAACGGGAGGTTTACTTTGTGGATGATTCGGGTTCATGATTCGCACCTCCCTGCTTGATGAAGTAGGTCATCTGTAATTGCAACTGCTGGGCGCATTCCGTAATGGATTTTCGATCCACATGATGCACCATATGTTGAAGCTCATGGGGAGGAACATAGGCGGTATCTAATACTTGAGAAATAAGAACTCCTAATTGCATACCAGGACGGTCAAACGAGCGTTGCAAGGAATCCATCATCATTTTTTTAATGGCACGCAAATCTTCTTCTGAAAAATCACCTTTCTGAATCACTTGAATCTGATCGGCAATGGCTTTGAGAGTTTCATGATAGTTGGTAGAGTCAATGGATGCATTCACGATAATTGCACCATTCGTTGGGAAATAATCTGAAGCAACCGCATAACACAATCCACGCTCTTCTCTAAGTTCGCGGAACAAAAGGGAGCGAGGTCCGCCACCAAAGAGAAACGAAAATGTCATCGCTGCCGCTTGTTGCTGGCTTCCTCGTAGAACGGGAAATCGATACACCATTAATAGATGAGATTGAGTAAATGCATGAGGTTCGATGATTTCTTGGAAAGGAATTTCTGGCAAGGGATCGTTGACACTTGTTTCAAAGGAATGATTCACAAAATGGAATTGCGAAGGAATGATGGTTAGTAACTGTTGTGCGCGGACATTTCCTACCACAAAGATGTCGTAGGGCACATCCAACAACTCGCGATACGCACTCCATGCTTGGCGGTTGGTAACACGCAAGACCCCTTCTGGAGTGCCAACCCCTAAGTTGGAAAGAGGGTGTCCCACAGGAAGATAATCCCTTAAATGAAGGGCAGCATAATTTTCTTTCTCGTTCTCATAGGACTGAAGAATTTGAGCATATGCCGCACGCTTTTCACGAAAAAAATGTTCTTCAAAGAGTGTTCCTTTTGAATTCAGTAAAGGCTGATACATAATTTCGGACAACAAATCAAACATGATGCAAATCAATTCGTCTGCCTTTCCTAAAAAAGCGCCATCGATAACTTCCACTTGAAAAGTGAACGTTTGGTATTGTCCGAGCCGTCGAGGAATCACATGAACTTTAGCACCATAACACCGCTCACGATGTGCCGAAAAGTCGCGCGAAGTAGGATGTTGTTCGGTAGCGCTGCTTAACAAGTAGGCCAATAATGCATAGACTTCTTCCATGCCTGGTCGATATTGAAAGCGCATCACAGCACTTGCAACCAGGGTCTTAAACTGATTGGTTTGATTCCAATATACGCGAGTGCCAGGCGAAAACTCATGATTAAACGTACGCATAAAGTCCCCCTTTACCGGAACCGTTCGGTACGAACATCCCGTGGTTTACTGCCATTCATTGGACCAATGTATCCTTCATCTTCTAAGCGATCCAACATTCTTGCTCCACGACTAAATCCAATATTAAATTTACGCTGTAAATACGAGGTTGATACTTGTTTTAAGTTAGAAATATGGTCGAGAATATCTTGATAAAGAAGGTCATCACTGCTTTGATCACCGCTCGAATCATCAAAGTCAAATTGAGCTTGCATGGCAGGCGGATCCAAATCTAGGAACCGGGGTTCATAATTAGGAGCACGTTGTTTGGAGACAAATTCAACGATCCGCTCAATTTCATCGTCGGAAATGAAGGCTCCTTGAACACGCTGGGTTATCATCGCTCCCGTTAAACTTAGTAGCATGTCCCCTTTTCCTAATAATTCTTCAGCCCCACTCGTATCTAAAATTGTTCGCGAATCGAACAGAGAGGAAACTGCAAATGCGATTCGAGATGGAATATTTGCCTTGATAACTCCTGTGATGATATCGACTGAAGGCCGTTGCGTCGCAACGATTAGATGGATGCCAGCTGCGCGCGCCAATTGAGTGATGCGCAAAATACTATCTTCAACATCTTTGGATGCAATAAGCATTAAGTCAGCAAGCTCATCAATGACGACAACATAGTAGGGCAAAGGTTCTTGCCCAGAATCTCGCATAAATTTGTTGTATAAATCAATATTTTTCTTGTTTGCAGAGTTAAATAATGTATAGCGTTCATCCACAACCTCTACAATTCTTTTAAGCGCCATGGCCGCTTGTTTGGCATCGGTAACAACAGGGCAAAGCAAATGTGGAATCTTCGCATAGATGTTCATCTCGACTCGCTTTGGATCAACCAAAAGCAAGCGAACTTCATCGGGAGATGCTCGCATAAGCAGCGAACAGATAATAGTATTAATGCACACGGATTTACCGCTTCCCGTTGTCCCAGCAACCAATAAGTGTGGGGTTGCGCTTATATCAAAACTCACAGTATTCCCTGTAATATCTTTACCGATTCCAGTCAGCAACTTATCTTCTTTCTTTTGAGGAGGTAAGCTTTGAAATACTTCTTTAAAGGATACTGTGGAACGTCTTGTGTTGGGGACCTCAATTCCCACATAACTTGTTCCTGGGATAGGAGTAAGAATATTAATCCGCTCCGCAGAAAGTGCCATCATAATATCATTCTTGTATTGGTTAAATACACCAATTTTTACATCACTCTCAACTTCGATTTGAAAGCGTGTAAAGGCCGGTGCAAGGAGATAATCACGAACTTCCGCGCGCATTCCAAGACTCTCAAATTTATTATTCAACAAAGTGCGATTAATTTCGGCTTGATGACGATTCGCCGTATGATCAACAATAATGGGTTCGGATAATAAATTCATGCCAGGCAAACGATAGGAACTCGAGCGAGTTTCTTTTGGAGTGGGTGTCTTAAAGACTTGCTGAATGGTGGGAGCTTGTGGGGTAGCATAAATGGGTTCTGCAGGATGCTCTTCGACGATTTCTCGAGAAGAGGGGGAAATTGGCTGAGGGGTTACATACGATGGCGCCTGGGTGCTTCGATTTTCCCTTCCACTCCAATCTTCTACTTTAGGAGAAGGGGTATCCCCGCTATTTATTGAAGAAGAAGGCAACACTGTTTCTTGGAAAATGTTGTAATGGGGTCGATATTCGGGAGCAACTTCCTCACGATTTTCCAAGGGTGAATCAACCTTTTCCATGGGTTTCACTGCTGCCGGTGACAAATCAAAGGTAGCGGATTGAAAGGACGCTTTTGGTTCGTCTGTTAGAGGAACTGAATCTAATTTTGGCGCAACCTCATCAATGGAAAACGATGGAATCCCATGCGTGGATTTCGCAACGCTCGGACTTGATTTGACATCTTTTACAACCACTTTCTTCAATTCTTGTTCCAATTCTTCGGCAAGACGTGTATCGCCACCGTTAGGAAAGAATGATTGAAAGGTTCGAGTCACTGCATCCACTTCTTCTTGGGCTTGTTTTTGCTGCTGAACACGGCGCTCAACGATGCGATTCCCTGCCGAGAAAAGCACTGGCTTCAGCACAAAAAACAAGGATGCGACCAAACCAATAATAGATACAAACTTGGCTCCAAGAGGAGTAAGAACATCATGCAGTAAGGCATAACCATAATGTCCTACTGCCCCACCCCCTAAGTCGCTTGCAAAAACAACTTCCCAGGTAGCTCCTGGAAACAGGGAGAATTTATCCAAATAAATGGTCGTTACTTGATCAAGAGATAACGAATCATATGCACTTAACCCCACTAGCAAAAAAAAGAAAAGACTCGCCACAGCTACGGGAGAAATGCTCCAGTGTAAGGTCTTCTTTTGGCGGCGAACCATCCAATAGATGCCTGCCACAAATGCCCCAAGCAAAGGGATAAAGAAAAGTACTCCAAAAAGAAAAGCGTGTGCTTGGAAGAGCCATGAACCCACATATCCTGTTTGATCCAATAACGAGAGCAAAACCAGTAGAACGATTAGCAAGCCGAGGCGAATGGAGCGTGTACGGTCCCAGGGAATTGCTTCAATTTTTGATTCTTTTGTTGTTGAAATTTGCTGTTGCATCGCCATCACCTTTTTCTATTTTAGTATATCATAAGGCGTAAATTAAAAAAGTCATTCCTGACTTTTTTAATAATTCTTATTAAACTTCAACAATCATTGGCATGATAATAGGGTCTTTCCCCGTGGCACGGCGAATAATGAATGCAAGTTTATCACGCATTTTCCCCTTGACATCTTCGCGACCCAATTCCCCTTTTTCCATCGAGTCTAGGACCATACTTTCAAAAGTGGTAATGACATCCTTCAAGAGTTTATCTGCATCTTTTAAGTAGACAAGACCACGCATTTGAACGTCGGGACCCGCCACGATTTTTTTGGCTTGGGTATCCACCGTCACTCCGAGAATAATGACTCCATTGTCCGCAAGTTTTTGGCGATCATTTAACACAAGATTTCCTACATCGCCAACGCCTAGACCATCCACCATGATTTCTCCAACATCGATACTACCTTGATATCCTTTATAGACACCATCTTCAAACAATGCGATCATCCCATTATCGTAGACAAAGGTATTGGTATGATTAAAGCCTTGTTGCATCCCCACAGCAATCTGTGCATTGGTCAGCAAATGACGATATTCGCCCTTCACTGGCATAAAATATTTGGGACGCAAGAGGGTTAAAATCATCTTGATGTCTTCCCCATGAGCATGCATGGACACGACTTGACGACGTTTGATGTTGAGTACACTAGCACCAGTCTTGTAAACTTCATCAATTACTTTGGTGGCCATCACTTCCAAACCAGGAATGGTCGGAGAAGCAATAATAAATGTATCCGTGGGTTGCACCACCAAATGTTTTTCGGCATCTCCCCCGGCGATGCGTTCCAAGGAACGGAACAAATTCTCGCCAAGGCCTGTGACAATGATGACAGCATCTTCATTCCCCGGACGATTCAGTTCTTCATGGGTGAGCATCATTCCAGGAGGAATGGATAATAATCCAAAACGGGTAACAAGATGGAGAATTCGACGTAATTCTTCATCATAAATCAATAGTTTCCGTTTGTATTTGGCAGCGAGGTCAATCACTTCACGGATTCCAAAAAGGTTTTGAGTATAAAAGCTCGTAATAATACGACCCTTCGCATCCGCGAACACCGGTTCGACGACTGGGGTTAACTTGTGCCCAGGAGAAGTGTGTCCAGGAATGTCGCATGCAATGGATTCGGTCAGCAAGCATAGAACGTTGCGTTCACCCAGTTTGGCCAAAGCAGTCACGTCGGTGCGATATTGAGGCAAGGCCCCATAGTCAATGATAAAATCGCCTGTATAGACGACATACCCATTTCCAGTATCAATGGCAATTCCAAGACTCTCGCCTACCGAGTGGGTCGTAGAAAAGAAGAGCACTTTGTGTCCGGAAATTTCAATCTCATCATTGCCTTTGACTAAGCGAAAGTCAAACTTGATGTTACGATCAAAACGATGCGCCGCATCCTCAATTAAGAAAGAGGTAATCCGACTGGTATAAATCGGGGCAGGCACGTCGCGAATCACATACGGCAAGGCTCCCATGATATCATCGTGCCCATGGCTAATAAAATATGCTTTGACGCGATGCTTATTTTTTATTAAATAGCCCACATCGGGCATGATAATATCTACACCACTCAACGCACTTTCGGGATAGCGAATCCCAGCTTCCAATACAAATATGTCGTCGTTCACTTCGACGACATACATATTTTTCCCATTTTCATCCAATCCGCCCAAGGCGAAAATTTTAACTTGATTTTTCATATGATGTCCTCCGTAAAAGCAGTATATTCATTATATAATAAGTCGCACCAATCAACAAGGAGAATACATGAACGAAACAACGAACCTTCAGGGAAGGTTCGTTGTAAGCATTACTTTGTTGTTTCTTTCTTTTCAACAGGTTTCGCTGGTTTTGGCAACAAATCTTTGCGGGAAGCACTGACTTTGCCTTTCTCATCGATGCCCGTCACGATTACATGAACGGTATCACCCATGCGGAATAAATCTTTCGGGTG
>JBAYCP010000045.1:0-6660 GCA_041668665.1 Bacilli bacterium
ATCCCAAGTATTGGCCAACCCACCATATAACTCGGAACCTTGAAAAACAAAGCCCGAAACTTTTGCGTGATTAACGATTTTATCGAAAGAATATTGATTCATTTTTACACCTCATTACGTATTAAAACTATACGAAGCCTGCCAAACTTTGTCAACCCACTATAAGTGTTACTCCATTAACTGTTGAAGAATCATTGATTGGGATTTAAAGCGAATTCCAACTTGTTTTTCAAGATGATTTAAGAAATCCCTTATCAATAAGTATCCTACTTCTACTGGCACTTGAAATTGAGATACATTAGTTATTTGAGCTTTCATTACAATACGGAAATATTTTAAGTACTCTGTGGTTTGCACCATTGTATTATGTCCAGCATGACATCTAGAGCATAAATATCCACCATCATCATAACTTACTATGCAAATATCAGTAGTTTTCCCGCAATTCACACAGTGATCTGCCGTTAGTTGACATCCACTTCTTGTCATAAAGATTGATAAAAGAACGAGGATTGCTGTTGGATAATGAAAATATTCACCCTGTATTATTTGAAATAGATTGTCCAAAAAAATATATGCATCATCAAAATCACTCGCTTCAAATTTTAACAACCCTTCAGAGGCCAATGTCAGCACAATTAATCGTTTGATATCATAATACATAGGAGAATAGCCATTCTCCACAATACCCGAACGAAGACGCCGATGTCCATCTTCTTGTTTATAATCAAGAAGATATTCCCCTTTAACAAATAGTTGACAACTAGGATTGTTTTTACTCGTAGATTTTTGAACTCCTCGTGCTTTAAAAGATACAATTCCTTTCGTCTTGGAAACGATGGTTACTATTGCATCATTTTCTAAATACGGTACGAATCGAATCACATAGCCTTGGAGGATTTCTTCCATGACTATTGTTCCTCGCGGTAACCAAATTCATTCAAGTATTTGTTGTCGTTACGCCAGTTAGATTCTACTCGCACAAACGTATGCAATAATACTTTACTACCAAGTAAGCTTTCCATTTCTATGCGAGCCATCGTTCCTATTTTTTTGAGCATACTTCCATTTTTGCCGATGACAATTCCTTTTTGAGACTCTCTTTCGACAATAATCGCAGCATCAACTTCAACAGTCCCATTTTTATTAATTTGATTTCGTTCAATGATGACCGCCACCCCATGAGGAACTTCCTCCCGAGTAAACATGAGTATTTTTTCTCTAATTAATTCGGCCATGATAAAGACTTCTGGATGATCACTAGTTTGTCCATCTGGATAGTATTTAGGGCCTTCTGGCATGTATTGTTTAATTCCTTTCATTAATGCATCAACTTGAGTACCCTCACGAGCAGAAATCGAAAAGATTTCAGGGAACGAGTATAAGTCCAACCATTCCTTCTTTCTTTCATCGACCGTGATTCGATCCACTAAATCGATTTTATTCAGCACTAAAAAAATGGGAGCTTCTTGATGACCCAATTGACTCAAAACATATTCATCGCCAGTCCCAATCGCTTCGGTAACATCGACAATCCAGAGAATTACTTCCACTCCGCGAGTCGCACTAATTGCAGTTCGATTCATTCGCTCCCCTAACTGATTTTTCGGTTTATGAATCCCTGGCGTGTCGATGAAAACGATCTGCATGTCGGTTTCATTATAGATTCCTTGAATTTTGTTTCTCGTTGTTTGAGCTTTTGGAGACATAATGGCAATTTTTTGTGCCAATACTCGATTTAATAATGTGGATTTTCCTACATTTGGACGGCCACTAATAGCAACAAAACCAGAGTGAAATGTCATATTATAACTGCTCCTTTGTAAAAGCAAATGGCAAGAGTTCTTTTGCTGAAGTCTCTTGGTAGCCTCCTTTTGAAGAAGCTAGTATTACCGGAGTATTTTCCTCAAGTAATTCAATCAAAACTTGACGGCAAGCCCCACAGGGAGATGCCACTGGATTACTATCTGATACAATCGCTAATGCGACAATATCCTCTTTACGATAACCTTGGGCATAGGCAGAAAATACCGCATTTCGTTCGCCACACAAAGTTAATCCATAGGAGGCGTTTTCGATGTTCGCACCAATTACGGTATGACCATCTCTTGTCAATAAAGCTGCACCAATATGAAAATTTGAATATGGCGCATAAGCATTCTTTTGGGCAGCAAATGCTGCATCCACTAAAGATTGGTATGTAGATTTCATGAAACAATCCCCCCTATCGCTTTATATGAAAGCGATTCAATACTTCTTCTTGTTTATCAAACATTACTTTTTCATCCTCTTTATTTTGATGATCATAACCTAATAAATGTAAAAACCCATGGACAAACAAAAAACTAAGTTCTCGCTCAAGTCGATGTCCATATTGCCTTGCTTGATACTTTGCCATAGGATGAGAAATAATAATATCTCCCAATTGATGCGGAACAACTTCATCATAATCAATGACATCTTCGACATCATCAAAAGCAAAACTGATAACATCAGTAGGTCGGTTCATTCCTCGATCTTGGGCATTATATTGACGAATGGTCTCATCATCCGTAATGGTAATAGAAACTTCATAATTCCCTTCTCGTTGTTCGCTTTCTAATAATGCTTTCCCCAGTATAAGAAAACGCTTTTGATATCCTCGTAATTGAAGCGGTGTATCGTTTTGATACCATATCTTTAGATTCATAAAAATCACCATTTCAATTATAGCAAATTTAACTCAAACTTGCATCAAAGCTTTAAAGAGAATCAAAATGGCGATAATCCAGAGGAAAGCGGCAAAGAAAGCCTTTATAAAAAATGGGATTCCCAACTCAATTGGTACTTTATTAGTAAACTTCTGGCCTTTAATTACTAGATAATATCCAGTCCAATGCGTGCGAAAATACCTCCTTGAACGAAAAGTAATCCATAAGAATCGGGGGTCATATATAGGCATAAGTATTCCATTTCTTACAGACTTCACTACGATAAAATGGTGGGATCTGCCGCTTCTCATGTGGTAAATTCCGATTTCTTTATTGGTAAAATTGAAAGGTATCCCTTGTTTTCTACCTTCAGCTAGAAGACTATAGTTACAAAGACATTGTATCATGCTTTGCATTGATGTTTGTCGCTCTCTTTTTGGGCGTAAGAGAGTATCGATTATACGATATTGGTGTAGTCGTCCATAATATCGTAAAACCATCGAACAACAAGCTGTTGCACAATCATGCAACCCCCTTTGAGGAACAAAGATCATCCCCATCATCCCTCCTTCTCTTATATAATATGAACTACTCTTCATTTCCCCTACTAATTACAGTTTTTCTGCTATGATTTTTTTGTTGATTTTGATATGATATGTAGGGCGGTGATGAGCTTGGAACCATTTTCTCTTGCATGGTGGGGTTCAATCCTAGGTGGGCTCGGTATTTTTTTAATCGGGATTACCTTTTTAGGAGATGGCCTTAAGAAACTTGCTGGTAATAAGTTAAAAACTATCATTGATAAATTCACCTCTACCCCTTTAAAAGGGATGGCAGTAGGGACTTTAGCAACCGTTATGATTCAATCAAGTTCGGGTACCACAGCTTTGGCAATTGGACTTGTCCGCGCCGGATTAATGACACTTCCTCAAGCCGTAGGAATCATCATGGGTGCCAATATTGGAACTACAGTGACTGCTTTTATGATTGGATTAAAAATTTCTAGTTTTGCACCTTTCATTCTTGCAATTGGAGCTTTTATATATTTGTTTGCAAATTCGCAAAAATCCAAGCATTTAGGAGAAATTTTCTTCGGATTCGGCGCTCTATTCTTTGGCCTTACATTAATGGAAAACGCACTGAAACCATTGGCACTTCTTCCGGAATTCTCTGCTTTTATTGGGGGTTTAGGCGATAATCCTCTACTCGGGGTATTAACAGGAGCCCTTGGAACCGCTGCCATTCAATCCTCTTCAGCATTTATCGGTGTCTTACAGTCTTTATACAGCGCAAGCGCCGAGGCAGGAGTACAAACCTTCTCATTAGCAATCGCAATCCCCATTCTTTTTGGGTCCAACATCGGCACCACAATCACTGCAATTATGGCCTCCTTTGGTGGTTCAGTCCAAGCGCGTCGAGCTGCAGCAGTGCATGTCCTTTTTAATGTTATTGGGTCAGTAATTTTCCTTTTATTACTCACTCCTTTTGTAGGTCTCCTATCTTTTATTACTGCTCAATTTCAAATTGATCCAAAAATGCAAATTGCAATTGCACATATCATTTTCAATTTAGGCACTGCCCTCTTATTGTTCCCATTCACTCGTTTGCTGGTAAATGCTGCAATGAAAATTGTCCCCTCTCCTCAAGGAATTGATTATGTCATTCAAGTTGATTTGTCTGAATTGGATCGAAAAATAACTGATATTTCGCCTGCAACTGCATTAGAAATTGCACGCAAGCAAACCATTGCAATGGGAATTCTTGCCACTCAATCTGTAGAAATGATGTTGCGTTACTTTGATGAAAAAAATGTCGAAGCACGCGATGCTTGTGTTCGAATTGAAAGCACGATTGATGAGTTTGACCACAAAATCATCAATTTCTTGTATTCAATGGAACATGCGGAATTAGAAGAATCTGATATGAATACCTTTGCGCAAGTGTTACGTACGGTTAAAGATATTGAACGAATTAGCGATCATTGCGAAAATCTTATTGAATTCTTTGATGAATTCTTTCAGCGCAACGAACAAATTCATCCCGATGCCAAACAAGATATTATCAAAATGCTGAAATTGGCTGGAGAGATGACCAAAACTGCCGTAAGTGCTTTTGAATTGCGCAATCCTTTTTTAGCCAATATCGTAAATGAAAAAGAGAATATGCTTGACACGATCAATAAAAAAGCCCGCGATCGACACGTGGAACGCATCGTCAATGGGCTTGATAGTGGAAGCAAGTATATTAGTGTTGTCTTAGTTGATATAACCTCAAACATTGAACGAATTGGTGATCATTGCACCAATATCGTTGAAAACATGCGCGCGGCCGTTAGTAATGTGCGATAATTAACCAATATCGATTTTCTTGCCTTTTGCTAAAAAGATTACAGATTCGCAAACATTTTTGGTATGGTCCCCTGCTCGCTCATAGGTGCGAATCATATTAAAAGTATAGAGGACTTTTAATAAATCATTTGTGGACGCTAATACATTCGGCAACTCAGCAAAAGCAAGTTTTGTTAAATCATCAATCTGGCGATCAATTTGTGCAACTTCATAAGCTTGTTGCACATTTTTATCTTTTAATGCGCTATAGGCAAGAAGGAACATATTTTGGAATACTGCTGCCATTTGAAAAATATATTTTCCAATTTCTGGCTCTAATGTTTGTCCAAGAACAACATATTCAGCAGCTTTCTTAGCATAATCACCAATCCGTTCAATATCGGTGGCCGCCCGAACAGTAGCGATGACTTTGCGTAAGTCACTGGCCACAGGGCCTTGAGTGGCGAGCATTTCTAAGGCAAGGTTATTAATGGCTTCATCAATTTCATTGACTTCATTATCGCGTTTAAAAATTGACATCGCTAAATCGCGGTCTTGCTTTCGTAAAGCTTCCATTGCATCTTGGTGCATGCCAGAAACAGCTTGAACCATTTGATCGAGTAAGAGTTCCATCTTTTTCGCATATTCTTGAAAACTTGATAGCATTGGGTACTCCTCCTATCCAAACCGACCAGTAATATAGTTTTCGGTACGCTCATCCATTGGAGTCGAAAATAGTTCTTTGGTCGAATTAAATTCTATCATTTCTCCCAGCAGAAAGAAAGCAGTATCGTCCGAGATTCGTGAGGCTTGTTGCATCGAGTGGGTAACAATCACAATAGTATAGTGTTGTTTTAATTGAAGCAAAAGTTCTTCAATTTTTGCAGTTGCGATTGGATCTAATGCACTTGTTGGTTCGTCTAATAACAGAACTTCAGGCTTCATGGCTAATGCACGAGCAATGCATAGCCGTTGTTGCTGGCCCCCTGAAAGTGCGAGCCCCGAACGATGGAGCTGATGTTTAACCTCATCCCATAATGCTGCCTGTTCCAGTGCGGATTGGACGATTTGGTTCAATTCGTTTTTTGAACGAATTCCTTGGCATCTTGGACCATAAGCAACATTATTGTAAATCGACATTGGAAAAGGATTTGGTTTTTGAAACACCATCCCAACTTTTGCTCGCAATTCACTTACATCCAACGAGGGGTCGAGCACATCAAAAGAATCATCATATCGTAGTGTTCCTCGAATCTGACATCCTTCAATGAAATCATTCATCCGATTCAAACATCGTAAAAAAGTACTCTTGCCACATCCAGATGGCCCGATTAAGGCAGTGATTGAATAAGGTCGGATTTCTAACGATACCCCCTTCAAACTATGTTCCTCCCCATAAAAAACATGAAGATCTTTTACATGGAATTTCATGATTGTTTTCCTCCGTTCATCGAACGCTTCCGAAAATGGCCATCAACAATTTTGACCAAAAAATTTAAAATTAAAACAATGATTAGAATTAGTAACGCAATCCCGCATGCAGTCTTGATATCTGGGGATTCTCCCCCCATCACTACAAAAATATGAGTGGCAAGAGTGGTAGATTCCGTATTCGAACCCACAAGTTGAAAGTGATCATTAAT
>JBAYCP010000046.1:0-6643 GCA_041668665.1 Bacilli bacterium
CACGACAACAGTGATGTGGCTTGTCCGTTTGAGCAATCCTGAAGAACTACCTTTAGCACGTGGCATAAAGCGTTTCATCCGAATGCTGTCGTCTGCATGAATTTCTTTAATGTAAAGCTTGGAAGCATCCATTTGGAAATTGTTTGTCGCATTTGCCACAGCCGAGCGAACAAGTTTCGCTACAACTGGAGCGGCTCCCTTACGGGTGTTGTCTAGAATGGCGAGGGCATCATTAACGCCCTTCCCACGAACAACATCGATCACCAAGCGCACTTTACGTGGGGTGATATGAATTGTTTTTAATGTAGCTTTTGCATCCATATAATTACCTCACTCCTAGCGTTGCGCGGCGGCGGCTTTATCTTCTGCCGTATGACCGGTGTGTCCTCTGTACGTACGAGTTGGAGCAAATTCCCCCAACTTATGTCCAATCATATCCTCGGTCACAAAGACTGGGATGTGTTCGCGACCATTGTATACAGCGAATGTGTGTTCCACAAATTGAGGAAAAATGGTGGAACGACGAGACCAAGTTTTGATGACTTCCTTCTTTTGAGTTTGATTCAATGCTTCAACTTTTTTAAGAAGGTAGCTATCGCAAAAGGGTCCTTTTTTTAAACTGCGAGCCATATTCGTTTCCTCCCTTTCCTATTTCGCATTACGGCGTCTAACGATCAATCTCGTTGAGGCCGCTTTGTGATTACGGGTTTTTACCCCAAGTGCGCGTTTGCCCCATGGGGTACGTGGCGCATCGTGTCCAATTGGGCTCTTACCTTCACCACCACCGTGAGGATGGTCGTTCGGGTTCATGACCGACCCACGAACAGTCGGGCGAACTCCCAGCCAGCGTTTCCGACCAGCTTTACCATAGCTGACTAAAGCGTGGTCTTCATTGCCTACTGAGCCAATGGTTGCACGGCAAGTGCCAAGAATTTTGCGAACCTCACCAGATGAAAGTCGTAATGTTACATAGCGATCTTCTTTACCAAGAATTTGAGCGCTTGTTCCAGCAGACCGACTAATTTGGCCGCCTTTGCCAGGTTTTAATTCGATGTTGTGGATGAATGTTCCTTCTGGAATGTCTTGTAAGGCCATAGCGTTTCCGACTTTAATGTCAATGCCACTCCCTGAGATAATTTCCATTCCCACTTCCAGCCCTTTTGGAGCAAGAATGTAGCGCTTTTCGCCATCGCGATAATTAATTAAGGCAATGTTGGCGGAGCGGTTAGGATCATATTCAATGGTGGCGACTTTTCCAGGAATATCATCTTTGTTGCGTTTGAAGTCAATCATACGGTAACGACGTTTATGGCCGCCCCCGATATGGCGAGTAGTAATTAAACCTTGATTGTTACGGCCGCCCGTTTTGGACAAACTAGCAAGCAACGATTTTTCCGGTTTATTAGTTGTGATTTCTTCATAGGTCAAGCTCGTCATCGAGCGACGGCCTGCTGAAGTTGGCTTATACTTGCGAATTGGCATGGTGATTCCCTCCTATCATTTTTCGTTTGGAAATATTTTTTTCTTCCAAACGCTTACTTATTTTCGCTGAAAAGATCAAGAGTTTCGCCTTTTGCCAATGTGACAATCGCTTTTTTGTATGCGCTTGTGAGTCCAGAATATTTTCCAACTCGTTTGGTTTTTGCCCGAACATGCGCAACATTGACCTTTTCGACTTTTTTATTAAAGATCGCTTCAAACGCTTGTTTGATTTGAATCGCATTGGCTTGCTTGGCGACCTTTAAGGTAAACTTATTTTCGGTTTGCATGAGTCTCATGCTTTTTTCTGTCACAAGAGGCTGCAAGATAACTGCATAATCGGCAGCGGTAGCGACCGGAAATTTGTATGCGTTTTCGGTTGCGACAACTTCTTGTTTTTTAGTTCTTGCCACTGAGAAGCACCTCCTCAACACTTTGAACGGCAGCTTGAGTAAATACCAAACTATCACAATTCAAGATATCATAGACATTAATTTGATCACTGTAGAGCAAACCGACGGAAGGAATGTTCATTGCAGAGAGAACCGCATTGTCACCAAAGCTGAATTCATCTACAACAATTAAGGTTTTTCCAGTTGCCTTCATGCTTGCCAAGCTCGCAATCACTTGCTTGGTTTTGGGTTGTTCATAATCCATCTTATCCACGATGATTAGAGCATTTTCTTTCACCTTTTGAGATAAAACAGACTTTAAAGCTAATTGACGTTCTTTACGATTCATTGACAATGAGTGGTTTTGTTCTCCAGTTGGGCCAAAGACAATTCCACCATGACGCCATTGAGGTGACCGAGTTGATCCTTGACGTGCACGACCCGTCCCTTTTTGACGCCAAGGTTTACGGCCGCCGCCGGAAACTTCATCGCGTTTTTTCGTTTTTGCAGTTGCTTGACGGCCATTTGCCATAAAAAGGCGAACGGCATCATAAACAACTTGTTCGTTGGGTTCAATTGCAAAGATAGCTTCGCTTAATTGAATATCTCCAACAACTTCGCCGTTTTGATTTATTACATTAAATTTAGGCATGAGCGTTTCCTCCTTCGCGACACATTACTCTGACGCCGCTTCGTAATTGACGAGCGGTTTGGGAGCGGGAACGTTTTTCTGGGCTTTTACGGCTGTGCGGACCATGATTAATCCACGTTTTGGACCCGGAATAGCTCCTTTGATCAAAAGGGCGTTTTTGGAGACATCTGCCTCCACTACAAAGAGATTCTGCACAGTAATCGTCGAATTGCCGTGATGACCAGGCATTTTACGTCCTGGATGCACGCGATTGTTCGTACGACCTACTGTAGCCATTGAGCCAAGTCCGCGGTGGTATCCTGAACCGTGAGCACTTGGGCCACGATGGAAACCGTACCGTTTGATGACGCCAGAGAATCCTTTTCCCTTGCTAGTTCCAATAACATCGACGACATCGCCTGCCTCAAATAGATCGACAGCAATGGCATCGCCAATATTGAATTTCATCATTTCGTCGCCTTGGACTTCGCGAAGAAAACGCTTAGGGGTGGTATTGGCTTTGGCGACATGACCTTTTTCTGCTTTGTTTGCAAGCGATTCACGCTTGTCTTCATAACCGAGCTGGAGAGCATCATAACCATCGGTTTCTTTTGTCTTCTTTTGTAGCACAATGTTGGGTAGCACTTCGACAACAGTGACTGGGATCATTGTGCCATCGGTTGCGAAGACCTGAGTCATTCCAACCTTACGGCCTAAAATTGCTTTCATCTTTATCGCCTCCTACTATAGTTTGATCTCGATATCGACGCCACTCGGCAAGTCCAACCGAGTTAAGGTATCCACTGTTTGTGGAGTTGGGTTTACGATATCGATTAAACGCTTGTGGGTGCGCATTTCGAATTGTTCACGTGAATCCTTGTATTTGTGGACAGCACGTAGAACAGTATAGACTTGTTTTTCGGTCGGAAGAGGCACTGGCCCTACCACTTTTGCACCGGTGCTCTTGGCGGCATTGATGATCTTCTCGGCTGATGCATCGAGAATTTTGTGATCATACGCCTTCAACTTAATGCGGATCTTATTGCTTTTCGCCATGAATAGTCCTCCTTGTCTAAAATCTGGCTTAGACGTGTGCTCCATCCGAATTACCTGGGTCTCCGTTCATGACAACGCCTCTTTGCGTTTCGAGGCCTCGGCACCCAGCAACCTCAGATATCTTCACACTTGCAGTTAATCATAACAAAAAACGGGGCTGTTCGTCAACCCCATTTGCTCATTTTTCTTTTATATTCTTGGATGTTGTCGAATTAACCTCACGTATTTCCTCTTCCGAATAGCCTAAAGGGTTCTCATCTAGTATTTCTTGTGTAAGAACAGGCAAATCGACCTTTTTAACCTCTGTAGGCGGGTATAAGGATCGTATTTTACGAACAGATTTCTTTAGAATGGACGAATTATAGGCTGACAAGAGAATGTAAACAATCATTACAAAGATTAAATCATCTTGCCTTAAATACAAGACAACGATAAAAACCAAAGCGAAGATAAGGCCACGGATTCCCCACATTCTAAACGCTTGGAATTCTTGAAATTCTCGCAAAGCTAGAGTACTAGGCTTCCGCATTAACCGCGAAACTGCCCATTGAAACAAGCCAAGAAGGATGGTGATACCCCAACAAACAATCAATTCTGGAGTCATCGTTCAATCCCCCCTTCTCTAAGTTTGGATTGTAACACATTTTTTAGGTATTCACAAACAAAAAGTTGCCCCTTTCGAGGCAACTTCTTAAAAGATGTTATTTTTCGATTTCAACGACGCTACCCGCACCAACCGTACGGCCACCCTCACGGATGGAGAACTTGGTTCCAAGTTCAACGGCAATGGAGTGAATCAATTCAACAGTCATGGTGGTGTTATCACCAGGCATAATCATTTCTACTCCTGCAGGCAATTCAATAATTCCAGTCACGTCAGTCGTGCGGAAATAGAATTGAGGACGATAGTTGGCGAAGAATGGAGTGTGACGTCCACCTTCATCTTTGGACAAAACATATACTTGGGCTTTGAAACGGTGATGTGGATTCACAGAGCCAGTTTTGGCCAAGACTTGTCCACGAACAATTTCATCGCGGTTGACACCACGAAGCAATGCACCGATGTTATCGCCAGCTTCAGCGTAGTCCAACAATTTACGGAACATTTCAATTCCAGTAACGACAGTCTTACGGGTATCGCGGATCCCAACAATTTCAACTTCAGTGTTGAGTTCCAAACGACCACGTTCCACTCTACCAGTCGCCACAGTGCCACGACCAGTGATGGTGAAGACGTCTTCGACTGGCATCAAGAATGGTTTGTCAATTTCACGGGTTGGAAGAGGTACGTAGGTATCGACTGCATCGATTAATTCATAAATTTTATCAGTCCATGCGGGATCGCCTTCCAAAGCTTTGAGTGCAGAGCCACGAATAACGGGGCAGTTGTCGCCATCAAAGTTGTAGGCAGATAGCAATTCACGAACTTCCATTTCAACGAGGTCAATTAATTCTGGATCATCCACCATGTCGCATTTATTAATGAAGACAACAATGTTGGGAACGCCAACTTGACGTGCAAGCAAAATGTGCTCGCGAGTTTGTGGCATTGGTCCATCGGTTGCTGTAACAACAAGAATTGCGCCATCCATTTGTGCAGCACCAGTGATCATGTTCTTAATATAGTCAGCATGACCCGGGCAGTCTACGTGAGCATAGTGGCGAATTGCAGATTGGTATTCGACGTGTGAAGTATTAATCGTGATACCACGTGCTTTTTCTTCGGGAGCGTTGTCAATTTCATCGTATTTTTTTGATTGTCCACCATACTTTAAAGAAAGTAAGGTAGCGATGGCCGCAGTTAATGTGGTCTTGCCGTGGTCGACGTGACCGATGGTGCCAACATTAACGTGAGGTTTCGATCTGTCAAATTTAGCCTTTGCCATTGGTGTAATCCTCCTATTGGTTTCTTTTTTTAACAGTACTATTGTACTCAATCCGCATCAAGAAATCAAGTTTATTAACGCCTGTTTCGGCGTTTAATGCCGACTATTCGGCGTTCTTTTTAATGATTTTCTCAATTACGGCTTTTGGCGCCTCTTCGAAACGTTCAAACTGCATCGAGTAGGTCCCACGCCCTTGAGTAAAGGAGCGTAAATCTGTTGCATAGCCAAACATTTCTGCAAGCGGGATATAAGCATCAACAACTTGAGCATTTCCGCGTGCTTCCATGCCTTCAATGGATCCGCGACGTGAACTTACGTCGCCAATCACATCTCCAAGATAATCCGATGGGACTGTCACTTCAACCTTCATAATCGGTTCAAGAATAACAGGGTTGCATCGTTTCGCCGCTTCTTTCAACGCCATGGATGCCGCAATGCGATATGCCATTTCATTCGAGTCCACATCGTGATAGGAACCATCAAAGAGTGTAGCTTTGATATCGATGACAGGGAATCCAGCTAACATCCCATTGGTAAGAGCGCTAACTAGTCCTTCTTGAGTCGGTTTCACGTATTCTTTTGGAATAACACCACCGACAATTTTATCAACAAACTCGAAGCCTTTTCCTGGATTGGGTTCAAATCGAATTACCACATGACCATATTGGCCGCGGCCACCCGATTGACGAATGTATTTGCCTTCGCACTCTGCCGAGGAACGAATGGTTTCCCGGTAGGATACTTGAGGAGCGCCAATGTTGGCAGCAACTTTATATTCACGTTTGAGGCGATCCACAATGATGTCTAAGTGAAGTTCGCCCATCCCTGCGATAATTGTTTGCCCAGTTTCTTGATCGGTGTATGCTTTGAATGTCGGATCTTCTTCCGCAAGTTTTGCAAGTGCTGCGGTCAATTTATCTTGATCAGCACGGGAGTTTGGTTCAATCGCTTGACGAATAACGGGTTCTGGGAAGACCATCGATTCGAGAATAATGGGGTGGTTTTCATCACACAAAGTATCCCCTGTTGTCGTGTCTTTTAGCCCAACTGCTGCTGCGATATCGCCAGCATAGACTTCAGTAATGTCTTTCCGTGCATTCGCATGCATCTGCACAATACGCCCTAAACGTTCTTTTTTACCTTTTGTCGAATTATAGACATAGGTACCAGCTTGGGCAATCCCTGAATAAACACGGAAG
>JBAYCP010000047.1:0-6580 GCA_041668665.1 Bacilli bacterium
GAAGTTTCACTAATTCGGCAACACGTTGAAGGGCGGCATCATAGTGACCATCGAGAAATCGGAAGGTTTCTATTCCAGTTGCAATAATACCAAGGGCATCCGACATCGCAATTCCCAAGGTTCTTGTTCCAAGGTCCAAACCAATCATTCGTCCCATCCCATCGCCTCCTTCAATTGCTATTGATGTATTATACCCAAGTCTTACTCTTTTTTCAAATAATTCAGCACAAAATGAATTGCATCTGGAATATTATCTGCTTGTTTCCCTCCTGCCTGTGCAAGTTCGGGGCGTCCCCCACCACTTCCTCCAACTTTTTCGGCTGCCATTTTCACCAGTTTGCCACAATGCAATCCTTGTTTAACTTGTTGAGGTCCGGCAGCGGCAATGAGGGAAATGCGTTCAGGAGTTTGGTTGATTAAAAAGACAACAATAGCGTCATTTTTTATTCTTAATTCCTCGGCTAATTGTGAAAATGACTCTTTATCAAAATCGCTTAAAACCGACAATACAAGTGGATAGCCTCTCGATTGATCGGCAGTAGCATAAAGTTCAGAAGCTTTTGTTTTGGCAAAACGTTGCTTCAAGATCGATAATTCACTTTTCACTTGTTCATATTGTTTTTGAAGGGAGTGCAAACGGTCATCGATTTCGCTAATGGATAGTGCACCAAGAGACTTTGCGGCAGATTCCGCAATGGCTTCTCGTTTTTTCATAATTTCATACCCATGAATACCACAAGAAGCTTGGATTCGGCGAACGCCTGAACTGATTGATTCTTCAAAATCTATAACGAAAACTCCGATATCTTTGGTGTTAGCAACATGGCATCCTCCACACAATTCCATCGAGTAGTCTCCAAATTCTACAACTCGAACTTCTTCTCCATATTTTTCTCCAAATAAAGCAATGGCACCTTTTGACTTGGCTGCTTCAAGGCTCATTACTTCAATTGAGGCGGGAAGACCTTGATCGATAATTTGATTGACCCGTCGTTCAATGGCTTCCAACTGTTCACGTTTGATTTTTTCAAAATGAGTAAAATCAAACCGTAATCGCTCATCATCTACGTACGAACCTGCTTGTTCAATATGAGTCCCCAACACTTCGCGCAATGCTTGTTGCAATAAATGAGCAGCTGAATGATGACGCATGGTCCGTGAGCGCAATGATTGATCGACTTCAAGCATCACTTCATCCCCTGGTTGCAAAGACAATCCTTGTGGGTCTATGCGATGAAGATGTTGATGATTAGGAGCTTTTTTTACATCAAGAACAGGAATTGTAAGCCCTTGGACGTGCATCACACCACGATCCGCAACTTGACCGCCTGATTCTGCGTAGAAAATTGTATGATCGAGGATAACATCGCCTTCTTCTTCCAGTATTTCAACTTGTTTCCCATTGACAAAAAGACCGATTATGGTTGCCATCTGTGGTTGAGGTTCATATAAGAATGCAGAAGGAATTGTAAATTGTAATAAGTCCGCTGATTGCCTAGCCATAGACTGTTCTTCGGATCGCGCAGAGCGCGCTCGCTGTTTTTGAGCTTCCATTTCTTTCGCAAATCCTTCTACATCAACATGAAATTTTTGCTCTTGTGCAATTTCCATTGTTAATTCCAGTGGAAAGCCATACGTATCATATAATTTAAATGCCAAGTCACCTGGTAGTTGGTTTGTTTTTATTTCGCTAAGGTATTCCATTAATAATTGCTCTCCAGACTGAAGGGTGCGCTGAAATCTAGCCTCTTCCGCACGAATAAGCCGTCGAATATGTTCAACGCGATCAAGAAGGTATGGATAGAAACCTTTCATGGTATCGGCACAAACCTGGACAAGTTCATCAAGAATCGCACTTTCGATCCCCAACTTCCTTCCATGTCGAATCGCTCGGCGCAACAAGCGTCGCAAAACATATCCTCGACCTTCATTGGAAAAGAGAGCACCATCAGCGAGTGCAAAGGTACAAGTTCGCACGTGATCCGCAATAACACGATAGGAGTGCTTTGCATTCCCTTCATATGGCACTTTGGCATGCTGAGCTGTCGCCAAAATAATCGGATAGAATAGATCGGTTTCAAAATTAGTTTCAACCCCTTGAAGTACACATGCAAGTCGTTCTAAGCCAGCTCCAGTATCGATATTCTTCTGAGGCAACTCCGGATATTGATCTCTTAGCAAACCACTTTTTGAATTGAATTGTGAAAAGACAATGTTCCATATTTCAATGTATCGATCATTTTCTATATCATTTTGTAGCATCTGAAGGTCAAGTTTATTAGGGTCAAATTGATCTCCACGATCCACAAAAATTTCAGTATTAGGACCACATGGCCCTTCGCCAATTTCCCAAAAGTTCCCTTCACAATCAATAATGTGATCTTCTTTCACTCCAAGATTCATCCAAATTTTTCGAGTAGCGTCATCGGTGGGGTGAACAGTCATGTATAATTGATCGAGATGAAAGCCAAACCATTTAGGACTTGTCAAAAGTTCAAAGCCCCACTCGATTGCTTCCTGGCGAAAGTAATCTCCAATTGAAAAATTACCCAACATTTCAAAAAATGTGTGATGCCTTGCAGTCATTCCTACATTTTCAATATCATTGGTTCGGATGGATTTTTGAGCGTTCACAATTCGCTTGGAACGCGGCTTTTCGCTTCCATCAAAATACTTTTTCAGTGCAGCAACCCCTGAATTAATCCACAGCAATGTAGGGTCATTATGAGGAATTAAAGAGGCTCCGGGTTCAATCATATGTCCCTTTGATGCAAAAAAATCGAGCCAAGTTTGTCGGATTTGGTCACCTGTCATTGATTTCATAAAATCGTTCCTTCCTTTCATAAAAAAAGTCGCTCCTAAACTGCTAGGAACGACAAATTGTCGCGGTACCATCCTAGTTCACTAGCCAATGCTAATGCACTTATTTGAGCGATAACGGGCGACCGGCGCAAATTAAGCGCTCTCTGAAGTGGCCTATTTTTTAGCATTTGAGCTTTTCCACCACACAAGCTCTCTCTATCAAATGCTTAAAAAATGAACTTCATCATCGATTTCGATTATTATTATAACACATTCATGTACATTTGCAACGAATCAAAGATTGCGTTATTGTTGCGGCATAAACTGTTGGATTCGCAATTGTAAAGTTGTTTTTCGAACAGCTCGCTCTAGATGCTTTACGCCTTTGGCAAGAGCATCAAATTCACCGATAAGTAATAATTGCTGTTTCGCTCGTGTGACGCCAGTATACAATAACTTTCGACGCAACATCTGACGATACTCTTTAAATATCAGCATAATAACATAAGCATACTCGCTTCCTTGAGACTTATGAACACTAATGCAGTATGCGTGGGTAATATTTTGAAAATCAAGCCCAGAATATGCGACTACACGGCCATCAAAATCGACAAGGATTCGATCTTGACGATCAAAATCATCATTTTTTCGAATAATTTCAGTAATAAAACCGATATCTCCATTATAGATATCATCATCCGGTTGATTTTTTAATTGCAGAATCTTATCTCCTTCTCGATAGATTGTAGAGCCAATTATTATTTCCTTTTTTAACTCCGTGGAAGGATTAAAATAATCTCTTAAAATTCGATTAATGTTTCGAATCCCAGCGACGCCATCGTACATGGGTGCCAACACTTGAATATCTTGCTGCGTATACCCAACCTCGACTGCTCCTTCAATCGCTTGAAGGACAAGTTGACCAGCATCCGAAGCATAACAACTTAGAAACTTGATGTCATTCCCAATTAAATCTTGCTCAACAACATGTCCGTTACGCATTTGATAGGCTAAAGGAATAATCCCAGATTGTTCAGATTGACGGTGAATTTGGATGAGACGTACCGTAGCAAAGTATTTACTTAGCAATAAGTCGCGAAGCACATCCCCAGGAGAAACCGGAGGCAACTGTTCATCATCGCCAATTAATAGAATCTTTTGAAATCGATGAGTAGCTTCTAATAAGTGGTAGAATAGTTGAGTATCTACCATCGAAAATTCATCCACAATTAGAATATCTCCCTCGACTGGATTGTAAGCATCACAAGCAAAATGATTGGTCTCAAGATCCCACTTCAGCAACCGATGAATGGTTGTTGCATTGCGTTCACTTAATTCACTTAATCGCTTGGCCGAACGACCCGTTGGGGCTGCAAGGATAATACTAGCCGAGGGAAAGCGCCGTTCTAAAATGCGTATAATTGCATTGACAACAGTTGTCTTCCCAGTACCAGGACCGCCTGTCAGAAGAGTGATTCCCTCCGATAGGCAAGTTTCAATTGCTTGTTTTTGCTCGTCATTATACGAAATTCCACTTTCATTTTCAATATCAAAAATATCCTTTTGAACATTTTGATGATCAAAAAAGGATGTTTTGGATGATAAATGAGCGAGTCGCTTTGCGATCCCTAATTCTGCGTCATAAAGATTTACTGGATAAATCCTCTGATCTTCTACAATTAAATCTTCACGTGCCACCAATCGATCAAAGGCCTCAGCTGCTATCTCTTTCTCTAGACTTGGCTCCTGTTTGAACAGTTGAAAAAAGAGTTCTTCCCTATCCGTAAAAGTATTTTGAGTAGAAAAGCAGACTTGTTTGACTAAGTCCAAGATAAACGCTTCGATTCGACGAGTATCTAATGGATCAATTCCCATTGATAATGCAATCCGGTCGGCAATACGAAACCCAATTCCATCAATATCTCGGACAAGATTATAAGGGTTCTCTTGAACCTTTTGAACAATCAAATCTTTATACACTGCTTCCATTTTAAGTAAATATTTCAATGGGATACCATGACCCACAAATAATTTCACGGCATCGTTCAAGCGAGTGCTTTTTTGAATGCCTCGCCGAATGGAAGCTTTTATTTCTGCTTTTATATCAATTGTTTCCAGTATTTGAGAATCCTCTTGAATCTGCTTAAGACAATCAGTGCCCAAATCCTCTACAATTTTTGTGGCCGTTCGAACCCCAACTCCTGGAAAGAGAGAACTCGATAAAAATCGTACAACTGCCTCTTTACCTTCTGGCATCAACTTTTCATAAGAAGATACTTTAAATTGGCGACCGTAGCGAGGATGCGTGACATATTCACCTTCAAATCGGCATAATTCTTGACGCTTAGGCACCTCAAAATAGCCGACAAGAACAACTGTTTCATCTTTTTTTTGATCAATTTTCATACGAGCAATAACGTAATGAGAAGATTCACTAAAAAAAAGGATGTTTTGAACGTATCCGGTTACCGTTTCCAATCCAATCACCCTTTCTTGGCAACGCTGTCAATAATTCCAGCGCCGACACATACTTCATCTTGATACAATACAGCAATTTGTCCCGGAGTGATGGCGCGAACTGGATAAAAAGATTCAACAACAATGGAGTTGCTTAACACCTCAATTACCTTTATAGGAATATCCGGTTGACGGTAACGGAACTTTACTCCATAAGTTTGACCAACTTCAAGTTTAAAATTGCCAAGCCACTGAAATGATGTAATCGTTGCACACTCGTGATAAAGCCATTCACTTTCATCACCTTGAACAACGTACAATTCTTGCTTTTCTATGTTTTTCCCAACAACAAACCAAGATCCCTTTTGATGATTCTTTATTCCACCAATTCCAAGCCCCTTACGCTGCCCCAATGTATAGTACATAACTCCATAGTGCTGTCCGACAACTTCATGGCGTTCAATATCTATAATTTCCCCTGGCTGAGCAGGGATATAATTTTGCAAAAACTGGCGGAAATGTCGTTCACCAATAAAACAGATCCCAGTGGAATCTTTTTTATTTGCAACATTAAGTCCAATGGAGGAAGCAATTTGGCGAACTTCCTTTTTTAACAAATTCCCAAGTGGGAAAAGCGTTCGGGATAGTTGTTCATGCGTCAAAAGACTCAAAAAATAACTTTGATCTTTTGTCAAATCACGAGCTTTTCTCAATTCTCCATTCTCATAACGAGCATAGTGGCCCGTGGCCATATAGTCAACTTGATGAGTCAGCGCAAACTTCCAAAAAGCATCAAACTTGATATACTTATTGCAAAAAACATCAGGATTTGGAGTTCTACCAGACTGGTATTCTTTAATAAAATAGAGAAAGACATCATTCCAGTATTCCTCAATAAAATCAACACGAAACAATGGAATCCCCAATTTTTCCGCTACTTTTTTTGCGTCTTCATAATCGGCTTCTTGAGGACATAATGGTCCTTGATAAGGATTTCCTAAAAAATCATTATTTGCTAGTGAATCCCAGTTTCTCATATAGGCAGCAATGACTTCGTGCCCAGCTTGCTTGAGTAGATAAGCTGCAACTGCACTATCGACACCACCACTTAAACCAACCATTACTTTTGCCAAGAGATTCACCTTCCTTGTCTAATTGCCTATTTATTATATCAAATTATGGAATATTTGTAATCGCTTTAGGAAAGGATAAAAAAAAGACCCGGCGACGAGCTATTCTCACTAGGACCAGGCCTAGCTACCGTCGCCGCTGAGGTGCTTAACTTCTGTGTTCGGGATGGGAACAGGTGTGTCCACCTCGC
>JBAYCP010000048.1:0-6441 GCA_041668665.1 Bacilli bacterium
GTGAGATCGAACAAATGGTCCATGCTAATAAAGGACTTCTCATTATGAATGTTGATCCCTCCACATTAGCGGTTTTGAAATCTCCTGGAGAATGGAATGCCGACATTGCTTGTGGAGATGCTCAATCTTTGGGGATTCCGATGCATTTTGGCGGCCCTCATCTTGGTTTTTTATGTGCAAAGGAAAAACTACTTCGGAAAATGCCTGGCCGAATTGCAGGAATGAGCAAAGATGTGGATGGAAAGCGCGCTTTTGTGCTGACACTTCAAGCAAGAGAACAGCATATTCGTCGTGATAAAGCTAATTCGAACATTTGTTCCAATCAATCCCTTATGGCTCTTTGGGTTACCATTTATCTCTCCATTATGGGAAAGAATGGTTTGGAACAAGTTCAAACTTCTTCCATGAAAAATGCACATTATTTATTTGAACAATTGATTGCTTCAGGACATTTTAAACCCGTATTTAGTCAGCCATTTTTGTT
This sequence comes from Bacilli bacterium, assembly GCA_041668665.1. Lineage (GTDB taxonomy): Bacteria > Bacillota_I > Bacilli_A > RFN20 > UBA1709 > JBAYCP01. Next base: position 485 of record JBAYCP010000048.1, read on the forward strand.
TGAGTTTGTGCTTCATACTGACTTGGATGTTGATGATTTGCAAAAACGATGGATTGCTGCGGGGTTCCAAGGACCGATTTCCTTGCATGAATTTACGCCAGGATGGTTACTGTTTTGTGCAACTGAGCAACGCACAAAAGCCGAAATTGATGCTTTTGTAAAAGTAGTGGAGGTGGCAAAATGAACGAGTATAATCGTTTAATTTTTGAATTATCAAAGCCTAGCCGTTGTGGAGTTTCTTTGCCAGACAATGACTTGCCTTATGAAATGGATCACGTTCTTCCTTCGAATCTTTTAAGACAATCGGACACAATTTTACCCGAAGTAGCGGAACTCGATGTGGTTCGTCACTATACCAATCTTTCTCAAAAGAATTTTGGGGTCGAAAGTGGTTTTTATCCGTTGGGTTCGTGCACAATGAAATACAATCCTAAAATAAATGAAGAAGTTGTCGCAAATAAAGCATTCCAAACGATTCACCCACTATTATCTGCGGATCATGCTCAAGGGTTACTCCAAGTGTATTTTGAGACCAATCGGATGTTATCATCATTAACAGGGATGGCTGAGTTTACTTTTCAACCTTTTGCCGGGGCTCACGGAGAATTGACTGGACTAATGATTATGCGTGACTATCATCATGCGCGAAACGATCACAAGCGTACAAAAGTGCTGGTGCCCGATTCTGCACACGGAACCAACCCAGCAAGTGCTGCTGTAGTAGGTTTAGAAGCGATTGATATCAAATCGAATCCCGATGGAACTGTCAATATTGAGGATTTAAAAACACATTTAAGCGACGAAATTGCTGGAATCATGCTTACTAATCCCAACACACTTGGTATGTTTGAAAAAGATATCCTTCTTATAACAAAGCTAGTTCATGAAGTGGGGGGATTATGCTACTACGATGGTGCCAATCTAAATGCTATTTTGGGTATCGTTCGCCCCTTTGATATGGGCTTTGACATTATGCATATCAATTTGCATAAAACGTTTTCTACTCCCCATGGCGGTGGTGGTCCCGGAAGTGGACCAGTCGGCGTGCGAGAAGACTTAATACCTTTCCTTCCCAATCCTCGGATTGTCAGAACCGATCAAGGGTATCGATTTGAAAAATCCGATTTATCGATTGGTCGTGTCGCTCGCTATTATGGGAACTTCCAAGTTGTAATTCGGGCCTATGTTTATTTGAAAACCTTAGGGAAATCTCATGTTTCAGATGTTGCACGATACGCGGTTCTTAATGCGAATTACTTGAAGGAATCCTTAAAAAAAGACTATCTATTACCCATAGAGAACGCTTGTAAGCACGAAGTTGTTTTTAGCGGTTTAGCGGATAAATCGACTGGAGTAACAACGCTAGATGTAGCGAAACGACTGTTGGATTTTGGATACCATCCCCCTACCATATATTTCCCATTAATTATTAAAGAAGCTTTAATGATTGAACCCACTGAGATGGAAAGTCTTGAAACCATGGATTCGTTTGTTTCAATTATGAAACAAATCGCACAAGAAGCAATTACGAATCCTGAATTAGTGAAAACGGCGCCTCATGACACCCCTGTCCGTCGTATTGATGAAGTCCTTGCTGCTCGCAAACCGGTCTTGCGCTATCAAGATCGAAGCAATCATGATTGATCTTATAATAGTTGGGGCAGGACCGGGCGGTTATGAAACTGCTTTGTTGGCTGTCAAGTATGGATGGTCAGTAGTTTTGATTGAGCAAGATAAAGTGGGCGGAGTATGTCTTCAAGCAGGTTGTATTCCTACCAAAAATTACTATCACTCTGCGATGTTGCTGCGTGATGTTCAGCAAGCCGAGCCATTCGGAATAAGCGTCAGTGAAGTATGTTTTTCGTATGAAAAAATGAAACACCATAAAGATGAAGTTGTTCAAAAATTAACCAAAAACATTGAAATAGAACTTCAAAAAACGGGTGTCCACTTGGTATTTGGTAAAGCTTCCTTATTGGGTCCACATACGGTGCAGGTTGGAGAAATCTCCTATCAAGGACGCTATATCATTCTTGCCACAGGATCGACCCCAAAACGATTGGATATCCCTGGAATCGATCTTCCAGGAGTAATGAATTCTACTCAGTTATTACAACTCGATGCGTTACCCCAACGAATGGCAATTATTGGTGGGGGTGTCATCGGGTGTGAATTTGCCTCTATCTATGCCTCATTAGGTTCTCAAATTACATTGATTGAATGGTTACCTGGAATCTTACCCCAAATCGATGAAGAGATTAGTAAACGTCTTCTTATGGCTTTCCGAAAAGAACGCATTCAAGTGCAGACCAATACGGGGGTTGAAGCAATTTCATTGTCCGGCGAGGGTCTAATACTCAACCTTCAAACTCGGTCAGGGGAGAAAAAGGAGATTTCTGTGGATGCAGTACTCCTTAGCGTCGGACGTCTTCCTAATGTGGAATGGCTCTCGAATAGTCCAGTGACATTAGAACGCAATGAACAAGGGGGCATTCGAGTGGATGGATGGGGTAAAACGTCGGTTCCTTCTATTTATGCCATTGGCGATTTATGTGGCGGATGGATGCTGGCTCATGCTGCAACTTACCAAGGAAGAAAAGCTTTCTTTCACATGGCCAATTATCCTGATGAAATCGATCTTCAATATACACCAAGTGCCATCTTTACCTTTCCTCCTGTAGCAATGATAGGGAAGACCGAACAAATGGTTCGTGGCGAGAACTATTCGGTGTTCAAATCACTTTATGCAAGTAATGGTATTGCTCAAGCGAATGAGACGACTTTTGGTTTTGTTAAGTTAATTGTTTCTTCCGAGAATAAACTTATAGGGGCACATATTATTGGTGCCAATGCTCCGGATTTAATTGGAGAACTAACACTTGCAGTCCAAAGACAGCTTACTTTAACAGAATTACAACCAATCATTCATCCTCATCCTACCTTAAGCGAGATTGTTCAAGATGCCATTCATCAATACAAGCAAAAGAATTAAGATGAAATCTCTTTACAAAATGGCGAGTAAACGATAAAATAGAATAGCGCTCGAAATGGCGATAGTGGCGAAGTGGTTTAACGCACCTGACTGTGACTCAGGCATTCGTGGGTTCGATCCCCATCTGTCGCCCCATTTTGTTTAAGCAAAGACAGCAGTAATCTGTTGTCTTTTTTTTTGATCATTTTCCAACCTATATTGATTTTGACTTTTTACTCCTTAAAATTGCAAAAGCATACTATTCATAATTTATAAAGAAGATGGAGAAAATACATTAAAGTGAAAACTTGAAAAAGTCTTTGATTTACAATCTTTTTTGCCTTGGCAGGCGCTTTAGAAAATACGCATTGAAAAAAAGTGAAAAAAAGTGCATCTTTTTTGTTGCAATCTCACCAAGAATTAGTATAATTTATTTCGTACAATTAAATAAACTGTTTAATTATACTAAACTAATAAAAGGGAGGCGAATATATGAAAATTGGAGAAAAACTAAATCGACTACGCAAAAAGAATGGTTTGACTCTTGCAGAACTTGCTTCACGTTGTGAACTAACCAAAGGTTTCTTGTCCCAATTGGAAAATGATATTACGTCACCTTCAATCGCGACCTTAGAAGATATTCTGGAAGCGCTCGGTACCGACATCAGCGAATTTTTCCAAGAAAAAGTGGAATCTAAGATTGTATTTCGCAAATCCGATTTTTTTGAGGATGAACGGGACGGTTTTCAAATCTCTTGGATCATCCCCGATGCACAAAAGCGTGCCATGGAGCCCATCATGATTACACTTGAGCCAGGAGCGCATTCCTTTTCTTTGTCTCCTCGAGAAACCGAAGAATTTGGAATCGTATTGCAAGGTTCGATTGCCTTACATTATGGTAAGCGAATTGAAATTATTCGAAAAGGTGAAACTTTTTACCTTGAAGGTTCGGAAGAACATGCTCTTTCCAATTCAGGAAAAACTACTGCAAAAGTATTATGGGTCGCAACACCCCCATCATTTTAAAGGAGGCACATCAATTTATGTCACTCGCACAAACCCCTCGTAAGCTTGCTAAGTCCGTAAAAAAAGAACGCCGTCCTTTAATTGAAATCCAAGGATTAACCAAAGAATTTGACGGATCTGTGGTATTAAAAGGGATGGATTTGACCATCTATGAAAATGAATTTGTTACTTTGCTAGGCCCATCAGGATGTGGCAAGACCACCACTCTTCGTATTTTGGGGGGGTTTGAAGAACCAACAAGCGGTAAAATCATTTTCGATGGTAAAGAAATCACAACCATTCGCAATTATGATTTACCAACCAACACGGTGTTTCAACGCTATGCTCTTTTTCCTCATCTAAATGTCTTTGAAAACATTGCCTTTGGTTTGCGTATCAAGCAAAAAAATGCATCAGGATGGCGTAACCGTATTAAAAAGATTTTAAAGCGCCCAAACGTGGCGATTGATTATGGTTTTTCAGAAGAAGTGATTGCCGGCAAGGTTCAACGCATGTTGAAGCTAGTGAATCTTGAAGGATATGAACAACGCAGTGTGACAAGTCTTTCGGGAGGCCAACAGCAACGGGTGGCGATTGCCCGCGCACTAATTAATGAGCCTAAAGTACTATTGCTCGACGAACCTCTCGGAGCACTTGATTTGAAACTTCGACAAGAAATGCAATATGAATTAAAGGATATTCAAATCAATACAGGAATTACATTTATCTTTGTCACCCATGATCAAGAAGAAGCCCTAACCATGTCTGACAAAATCGTTATTATGAAAGAAGGAGAGATTCAACAAGTAGGAACTCCTGAAGATGTCTACAATGAACCTATTAACGAGTATGTTGCTAAATTCATTGGCGAATCCAATATTATCGATGGAACGATGATTCATGATTATCTTGTGTCCTTTGATGGTCAAGAATTTAAGTGTGTGGACCGTGGCTTTTCCGACAACGAAGCCGTGGATGTCGTTATTCGTCCCGAAGACCTTGACATTGTTGAACCAAGTGAAGGTTTAATTACGGGGGTTGTGGATTCGGTAATTTTTAAGGGCGTGCATTTCGAAATTGATGTGAAGACACCCGAACGAATCTATACCGTTCATACGACCGATCAATCCCCCGAAGGGAAAAAAGTTGGATTGCGTTTCAATCCGGAAGACCTTCATGTAATGGAGAAGATGACATATGCCGGAGTTTAACCCTAAAATTGTCCCCTTGCGGCACAAAATACGCCATCGCCGACTAAAAATCAGTGGATTTGAATTACTTGCACTTCCCTATGTGACTGTTTTACTCTTTTTAATCTTCTTGCCTGTTTTAATGATTGCGCTTTATGCCTTCATTAAAGATAGTGGTTCCACCAACCTAATTATCTTTGGGTTCGACAATTTTATACGTTTTATTGGGACTCCAGAGAATATTGTTACTTTGGGCCGGTCGCTACGTTTAGCGTTAATTGCAACCGTCATCTGCTTCTTGCTTGGTTATCCTTACGCTTATTTCACTGCTGGGTCTTCCAATAAATCTCAGCGAATTTTAATTCTCCTAGCGACAGCACCGATGTGGATTAATATGTTGCTTCGAGTTTATGCGTGGCGTCAAATTTTTGATACTTCGGGTTCACTGAATGCAATCTTAGGCATTTTTGGGGTTCCTGAAATCGATTTTCTCGCCACAGAAATCCCTGCCATTATCGGGATGGTCTCTGTCTATTTGCCTTTCATGATTCTTCCCATTTACACTATTTTACGTAAGTTGGATTCTTCATTGATCGAGGCGAGTAGTGATCTCGGTGCACGTCCGCAGCAAACATTTTGGCGCGTCATCTTTCCTCTTTCCATTCCAGGAATATTGTCAGGAATAACGATGGTCCTCCTTCCAACAGCTACGACCTTAGTCATCCCAGAGTATTTGTCAAAGAACAATTATGCATTGATTGGGAATCTCATTGAAATGAAGTTCAAGAACA
>JBAYCP010000049.1:0-6413 GCA_041668665.1 Bacilli bacterium
AAGATAATCCTTGCATGTCGGGAGTTAAATTATCAAGGAATCGCGGTCATCAAAATGCCTTAATGGCAGGATTAGAATTCGCACGTGAGCATGCTGACGTGGCCATCTCGGTGGATGCTGATTTACAAGATGATCTTAGCGTGATGCATACCATGATGGAGCATTATTTGGAGGGCAGCGAACTTGTTTTTGGTGTACGAAGTTCGCGAGCCAAAGATTCGTTTTTTAAACGTTTTACAGCCCAAACATTTTATAAAGTGATGAACTGGCTAGGAGCGAAAACGATTTATAATCATGCAGACTATCGATTAATGGGGAAACGTTCCCTTCAAGAGTTGGATCGTTATCAAGAAGTCAATCTTTTTCTTCGTGGACTGGTGTTGGAATTAGGGTTTCAAACATCGACGGTAACCTATGAACGATCCGAGCGATTCGCGGGAGAATCGAAATATCCTCTTAAAAAAATGATCTCCTTTGCTGCGGATGGGATTACCTCCTTTAGTGTGAAACCCATTCGTCTTGTCACCCTGTCAGGATTTCTTATTATCTTCATTAGTATTCTTGCGGCCATTTATGCTCTCATCTCTTACTTTATTGGAGGTGCTGAATCGGGATGGACCTCCTTAATTTTATCCATTTGGTTTTTAGGGGGCATTCAATTGTTCTCCCTTGGACTCATTGGTGAGTATGTGGGCAAGACGTATATTGAAAGTAAACGTCGCCCCCGATTTATTATTGAATCAACCTTGTGGAAACAAGACCGAAATGAATCATAGTTCTGCATACTCAAGACGAAGACCTAAGAAAAAGGATTCGAACTTGTAAAGACTTCGTAGATACAAAATAAAGACTCAACGAAAGCCTAATTCAGTTCGATACTGGATTGGGCTTTTATACTATCGATTAAGACATAGTAGACAATTATCTATACTCGATAAAAGATCAAACGCTTTAATTGAAGATTAACAACATCGGAGGAGGTGTTTTCATATAACAATTAAGCTCAATGATAAAACGAATAAAGTCATGGATAAAAGAATACGCTTATTCAATAAGATCACTTGATCGGCCACTATCAATTATGGCGAAGAGGCACGAAATTCATGGGATTAAGTTTAAAATGGTAAAAAAGCAATTATTTCTTTAGATATGGAATGATACGTGGCTATTTTTTTATATTAATATGGATAATGTTGCCAATAATTGTATTGTATTTTTTTTTAAAATTGCTACAATAAAAATGTAGGGGGATACATAAGAATGAAAATATAATGATATCAACAAATGCGTCTCTGTCATCATTAAGCCAGCCATTATCAATAGAAGGACTTCGATTGCTAGTGGCACTTATCTATTAATCCATATAGATGAATCGATTGATGAATGGCTTAGATATAAAAAGGAGTGGTACAATGAAGAAGAGAAATCTACTGCTAATTTTGCCTCTTGTGTTGGTAAGTTGCGGGAAACGATTTGATTTTTCGAAATATGAATGGATCCCTATTACGGAAGTGTATGACCGCGCAGAACTTCGATATGCTCCAGCTCCTGCCATTCCACTTTCTGAAGAAGAATTTCAATCATATAGTGATGAAAAATTTGATTTTAGAGAATACGAGCGGTCTTTACATGTCATTAGTTTTTTAATTGATGATTTACCAAAAGTAAAAGTTATTGCTTTTAAGTTCCACTATGTTTGTCCTGTGCTTGCTCAATCTCACAAAGGACAGGATTGGGCGTTCAGTATGGACTTAATTCAAACAGGGACAGTGGACTCTTCTTTTGATGCTGTGTTTGTTCTAACTGAGGATAATGCAGCAGGATCTTATGAATATTATTTTCCTGATTCCTTTGCGGATCTTATTTATCGGCCCGAAAGTATTGAAGTAGAAGAAGTGAAGTTTAATACATTTACCCTGCAAGTGATTACTTACAATAGAAGCATAATAGGGGAACCATTGCCTTCAAGTTTTGTATGTCAATACGATGAACTATATGTGAAAGTTCAGTACTAAAAGGTGGAAGTGACACAAAAAGAATGACATAAAGTCATTCTTTTTCACATTAGAGAGTCATCAGAATTATGTAAATATAGTGTTAGAACCCACTGCATGTAAAAAACAAAGTCAAACGTATGGGGTTCATTTCATTGTTTCATGTCTACTCTCTACCTATCCTATGAAAATAGTTGATGGCTTAAACAGCAAGTTCGTAAATCTTATAGATATCGCCTTCGGTCAGTTTCACAAATTGACCAACGGTTGCCCCCTTGGCAGCTTTTTTCGCCATCAAGGCAAACTGATCGGTGGGAAGTTTGGCAGCGGTGAGTGTGGTTGGAATGCCTAAGGATTCAAAGAATGCTCTTGTTTGAACAATCCCTGCTTTAGCCATCTCTTCAAGGTTGGCAGAGACAGGAACATCAAATACTTTGTTAGCAAAACGTGCAAAGCGAGCCACATCATGTTTATAAACATAAGTCATCCAGGCAGGAACAATGATGGCAAGTCCGCGTCCATGGGATAAATCATAGAGAGCACTGAGTTCATGTTCAATCATATGCGAAGCCCAGTCCGCAATTCGACCGGTATCGAGGATGCCGTTGTGGGCAATCGTCGATGTCCACATAACTTCGGCGGCATAATCATAGTTTCCAGGATGTTTGTAATTGTTGTAACCATTTTTGACGATGGCACGAAAGACTCCTTCACAGAGTTCGTCCGTCAAATCAACGTGGGTAGCATTGGTAAAATACCGTTCCAATACATGGGAGAAGATATCCACAATCCCTGCGGTTTGATGATACGGGGGAATGGTATAAGTGAGCTCAGGATTCATGATGGCGAAGTTTGGACGGAGGGCATCATGACGGAACGAACGCTTAATGAGTCCTTCTTCATTGGTGATGACGCTGGAGACACTGCTTTCACTTCCGGCAGCGGGAATGGTTAGGATGACTCCTAGGGGCATTAAAGCACCAGGGTTGTTGGCTTTGCCAATATAGTAATCCCAAACATCGCCTTGATAGCTTGCACCGAGGCGAATGCCTTTGGCTGAGTCAATGACACTGCCTCCACCAACGGCGACAATGGCATCGATGCCATGTTTGCGCACCAAGTCAATGCCAATGCGCACCATCGAGAGTCGTGGATTAGGGGCAACGCCGCCTAGTTCAAAAATTTCGAGTCCTGCCGCAGTGAGCGATTGAACCACGCGATCATAAAGACCCGTTGATTTGATGCTTCCGCCCCCATAATGCAACAAGACTTTCTTTCCGTAAACAGCAATTTCCTTGCCAACGGTTTCTTCGGTTTTTTGCCCGAAAATGATTTTAGTCGGATTAAAATACGCAAAATTTTCCATAGTGTACCTCTTTTCTTTGATGATAATGTGAAGTTTCGCACAAACTCATACAATGCAATTTCATTATACGGAATTATCATGAAAGGTGCAATTAAAACAACACCCAACCGATTGCTTCCAGGAGCCAACGCATCGAAAGACTTAACACCAGTAAGAAGGTAACATTCACGAAAGTATAAATGATAAAATACCGTAAAGCATAGCGATTGAAGTTTCGGGAGAAGAACTGAAAGGAAATAAGACTGGCCAGTGAAGCAATCAAGGTGCCCATTCCGCCGAGATTTACAGCAAGCAATAATGCAGGCGCTTGAGCCAGGGGAGTAAAATGAGAAAACAAAACTGCAGTAGGCACATTACTCAATAATTGACACGATAATATCCCATACCAATATACGGATCGCTCGACTAGCAGGCTTAAAAAAGCATGGACTTCATTGGAACGTGCCAAACTTCCGGTAATCAAAAAGAAGAAAATGAAGGTTAGCAACAATCCATAATCAACTTCCTTTAACGATTGAGGGCGAAAGAGAAGGAGGCCCAATGTGACTCCCAACGTTCCCCATACGTAAGGAATGACACGAAATACCATTAATAATGTTGCTAAAAATAGTGCTAAGTAGAACAATAATTTTCCCTTGGGAACCATCATTGTTCCCGTTTCGGGAACATGAACAGGATCGGGTTTCACAATGAGGCATGCCAAGAAAAGCAATCCAATGGATAATAAAAAAGGGAGAATCATGATTTGCAGAAAGCGATCCGTAGGGATGTTGAAATACGAGTATAAGTACAGATTTTGAGGATTGCCAAAGGGAGTAAGCATGCCTCCGAGATTCGCGCCAATGTTTTGGAGGACGACGCTGTAGAGAATCAAACGTGGTTGATGAAGATCTTTTAGAACAAGGAAAGTAAAGGGAAGAAAGGTTAGTAGCGCCATGTCATTCGCAATGAACATCGAAAATCCGAAGGTTAAGAAGACCAGCGCCATAATTAACCGTCGAGTACTATGAAAATGTTTTAACATCCATGAAGCGGCGGTTTCAAAAACGTGAATACTACGCAACGCTGCAATGACGCCCATCATGGCAAACAAAGAGGCTAAAGTTTTAACATCAAGCGCATAAAAAAGCGCCGTAGTTGGCGGCATGATTAGAAAGGTTATCAATGTGATGGTTGCAGCAATGAGTAGGACCGGTTGAGTACGAAAAAGTGCTTTGATGCGCGCCATAATAAGACTCCTTCGATGGGTAAATCGTGGATGTTGAGACCGTAATCCAACGCTCATTATAACAGTCTTTTCCTACTTGTAAAGTACGAACCTCAGGGATTGAATGGTTGTCATCCTTGCATCGTACTAGGCGGAGCAGATGGAGCGTGTTATAATAAAAATAATCCAAAATGAAATGAGGAAAATTCATGAAATTTAATGAGTATCATTACGAAAGACCAGATCGGAATGCAATGACAGCAAGCATCCAATCGGCAATGGAGCAATTGAAAGTCACTGCCGATCTTGCCGGGCAAACTAAAATCATTGATGCCTACTATCAAACACAAGCGACCATCGAAACCATGGTTTCATTAGCACAAGTTCGCGCTTCACAAAATATTGCGGATACTTTTTATGATCAAGAACGCAGTTATTGGGATGAAACACTACCCTTGTATCAAGAGTTATCGGTAGAATTTAATCGCACAATGCTTGCCTCTCCATTGATTAATGAGTTGCGCGAATTCTATCCTCCACAATTGTTTACAATGGCTGAGTTTTCTTTAAAGGGATTTCATCCAGACATGATTCCGATGCTACAAGAAGAGAATCGTTTAACCAGTAAGTACTCCAAACTGATTGCTTCCGCTCAAATTGAATTTGAGGGAAAGACCTATTCTTTGGCTCAACTCACACCATTCACTCAAAGTGAAGATCGTGCATTACGGGAACGTGCCGTCCAAGCAAGAATGGGATATTTTACAGCACATGAAGCAGAAATTGATCAAATCTACCATGAGCTTGTTCAAGTGCGTCATCAAATGGCCGGTGTCTTAGGTCTGCCAAGTTTTACTGAACTAGGGTATATTCGGATGATGCGTAGTGACTATAATGCCCAGGATGTTGAGAGAATGCGTCAACAAGTTTTGGACGTTGTTGTGCCACTTGCAACGAATTTATATCAACGACAAGCTGCACGATTAGGTTATGATAAGCTTCGTTATTTTGATGAAAAATTCGAGTTTCTATCAGGTAATGCGAAACCCAAAGGTTCGGCTCATGATTTGGTGGAACAAGCGAAAGCCATGTATCAGGAGTTATCGCCTGAAACCCATGAATTCCTTACCTTTATGACCGATCGTGAATTGTTAGATTTAGAAGCACGCCCTAACAAGGAAAGTGGTGGTTATTGCACCTTCTTCCCCGATTATGCATCCCCTTTTATTTTCTCCAACTTTAATGGAACGAGTGGTGATGTGGATGTGCTGACGCATGAAGCCGGTCATGCCTTCCAATGTTATCAATCCCGGCACATTCCTATTTCTAGTTGCGTGTTCCCCACTTATGAAAGTGCAGAGATTCATTCGATGAGTATGGAATTCTTTACATGGCCATGGATGGATAAGTTCTTCCATGAAGAAGCCGACAAATATCGCTTTGCACATCTGTCCGATGCTGTTAAATTCATTCCGTATGGCACCCTCGTAGATGCGTTTCAACATGAAGTTTATGCGCATCCAGAGTGGACACCCGAAGAACGTAAGGCAACATGGAGACGCTTGGAACGCGCCTACTTACCGCATAAAGATTATGAAGGATGCTCGATCTTGGAGCGAGGTGGATGGTGGTTCCAACAAGGACACATCTTCAATTCACCATTCTATTACATCGACTATGTCTTAGCACAAATGTGCGCATTGGAATTCTGGAAAAAGATGCATGAGGATCGCTCCTCCGCTTGGACAGATTATCTTACTTTGTGTCAAGCGGGTGGTCAATACTCATTCTTAAAACTCGTTGCCATCGCGAAGCTACATTCGCCCTTCCAACCAGGAGCGTTGAA
>JBAYCP010000050.1:0-6335 GCA_041668665.1 Bacilli bacterium
ACACCGTTTGATAAAGGCTGTTAGAAGACGGATTGCGGCATCATAATCGGTTTCATGAATCATGCCGTTATGTGCATGTACATAACGTTCGGGAATGGAGAGCGTGCAGTTAATCACACCACGCCCCATTTTATGGATTTCCCCGGAATCAGTTCCTCCGGCTGCTAACATATCAAAGGTAAATGGAATATTCTCTTCTTTCGCAATGACTTCTAAAGTTGCGATAAGGCCTCGATGACCAATCACACTGGAATCGGCTAAGGAAATAGCTACTCCAGCACCAAGTTTAGCATCGCCTGGTGCAGCTCCAGGAACATCATTGGCCAATGTTGTATCAATCGCAAATGCAATGTCCGGTTGGACCGAATAAGCAGCGGTGCGCGCACCTCTTAAACCGACTTCTTCTTGAACGGTTCCTACACCATAGACTGTATTTGGGTGATCAACACCTTCTAATGACTTTAAAGTTTCAATTACTACGCCTACTCCGATACGGTCATCAAACGCTTTACCGACCCAATACTTGGGATCGGCCATTTGTTCAAAAGAAGCGATGGGAGTGACCGGATCACCTGGACAAATGCCTAACTCCTCCACTGCTTTCTTTCCTTTAATTCCTAAATCAACAAATAGTTGTTTCATTTCCATCACTTTGCCCCGCTGTTCGGCAGGCATACCATGAGGAGGAACTGAGCCAATGATACCTAGGAATTGCTTTCCTTCACGAGTCGTTACATGGACACGTTGAGATAATAAGACATGTGGCCACCATCCTCCGATGGGGTGAAGACGTAAATAGCCATCTTCTTCAATGCGACTTACCAAAAAGCCGATTTCATCCATATGTCCTGCAATCATAATCTTGGGTTGGTCATCCAGACCTTGTTTGACTGCAATAATAGAGCCTAGATTGTCGTATTCAATACGATTCACAAGGGATTCGACATGACGTTTCATGATTCGAGAGATGGCACGTTCATGACCCGAAATGCCTTCCGCTTCACAAAGTTCGCGAACTAAATCAATGCGTGGATCTTTTTTCATATAATTACCTCCTACAATATGTTTGATTATACGAAATAAAAAGGCGAATATCAATTAATAATGAGCATCTTGTCGTGCAAAGTTTACCGCATTCTTTTCGTAATAGGCTGTTTCAATCTCATGAATGGAAAAGGATAACATTCTTCCTAATATGAGGTAATTCGACATAAGGAGTCCATATGTGTCCAAAGTTGGGTTCTGCATATAATGAATAGCATTGTTATAGATAACGAGAAATTGCTCGGTTAGTGTGAGCGACTCTTGAGAACTTATTTCAAATAAGGTGTGAATGTCCACAGAAAGAGCAATTCCTAAGGATAGTAAAAAATGGACACCATCGACATATTCTTCTAGAATCACTGCATGAGGGGAAGCAGGTTTCTCACTCCAATATTTAAAACAACGTGTTTCATTTGCAAGTTCCGAAAGTTCAACGAAAAACGCTAAAATCCGGTCGCTTTGAGTGTTTGCATAGGAGGTATGATGTTGGAGATGAATCCGCTCATCGAGTTTGGCTTGTTGGAGGTATAATTTCGATAAATCAATGGAATCTACAATCATAGTAGTTTATCCTCCTTGAGCTGCTGAATGGGCTCTAACTTCCAAATTAAATCCACATATTCTTGAATGGTACGATCACTTGAGAAATAGCCGGAATGAGCAATATTGATGAGACAGCGTTTCGCCCATAGGGCGCGCTTTCGATACCAAGTTTCCATGCGTCGTTGGGCATTTTGATAGGATTCAAAATCTCCTAACACAAAGAATTCATCGTTCTTTTGCATTATTTCATCATAAATCAGCTGAAACTCATGGGGTCGACTGCCAAAGGTACCATTCACCAACGAATCGAGTATTTGCTGCAAATGAGGATATTTCGCAAGAATATCGTTGACATGGTAGGTGCCATTGGCACGGAGCTCTTCCAATTCTTCAACACGAGCTCCAAATAAGACCATGTTTTCGTCTCCCACACGTTCATAAATCTCAACATTTGCGCCGTCATACGTACCAAGGGTGATGGCACCGTTCATCATCATTTTCATATTTCCTGTTCCACTGGCTTCTTTTCCTGCCGTAGAAATCTGCTCGGAAATATCGGCGGCAGGAACGATTTTTTCAGCCAAACTTACATCATAATTGGATAAGAAGATAATGCGAATAAACTTTCTTGCGTGAGGGTCTGCTTCAATTTTTTCACTAACGGCATGAAGTAATTCAATAATTTGCTTTGCAAATTGATACGAAGGGGCGGCTTTGGCGCCAAAGATATATGTTCTAGGATAGGGGTGAAAGGAAGGATCCTCTTTCAATTTGAGATACGACGATATAATATCAAATACATTTAATAATTGGCGTTTATAAGCATGAAGTCGTTTGATTTGAACATCAAAAATCGAGTTGATATCGACATCAATGCCGTTTCGTTCTTTAATTATTCGAGCTAAGTTCATTTTATGTTGATGCTTGATTTCTAAAAAAGCTTGTTGATATTCAGGATCTTCGGCAAAGGGTAAGAATTGATTCAAGCAAGAAGCATTTTCGCGCCAATGAATGCCAATTGCTCGATCAATCAAAAGTGAAAGGTTGGGATTGCAATACTGCATGAATCGACGTGGTGTCACGCCATTGGTGATGCCTACAAATTTATGAGGTTCAAATTCAAAAAAGTCTTTAAAGACTTGCTCGCATAGAATTTTTGTATGCAGTTGAGCAACGCCATTGACACGGAAGGAGCCAACAATGGCAAGCCGAGACATATCAATGACGTGATCATGGATAATACTCATGGTTCCACTCTTTGCTAGATTTCCCGTCTCATTATTGACTTTTTCTCGAAAACGGCGATCAATTTCGACAATGATCGTATAGATGCGCGGTAATAAGGTCTGCACAAAGCCTATGGGCCATACTTCAAGGGCTTCTTTCATAACGGTGTGGTTGGTATAAGCAATCATTGAAGTGACGATGCTCCAAGCATCATCCCACTCATATTGATGGACGTCCATTAATAACCGCATTAATTCCGGAATGGCGAGAACGGGATGCGTATCATTTAACTGAAATACATAGCGATCGGGAAAGTTGTCAAGGGAAGGATTATGACGTAGATGATCCTTTATATAGGTTTGTAAACCAGCGGATACGAAAAAATATTGTTGTTTAAGGCGCAGCATTTTCCCAGCGTCTGTGGAATCGTCGGGATATAGTCCATGACAAAGTTGTCGAGTTTCTGAAAGATAAGTATAAAAGTCCTTGTTTCTTGGTAACTGTTCTCCACTAGGTTCTGCCGACCAAAGACGAAGGGTATCAATGATTTTTTCTCCTGCGCCAATCATAGGCATGTCGTATGGAACCGCACGAACATGTTCCGCATCCACCAAGCGGAACATCATCCGATTGCCTACTTGGTAAGATTCCACTCGACCCCAAAATGTCACATCGACGGCATGTTTCGGTTTGCGTATTTCCCAAACGTTTCCTAATGTTAACCATTGATCGGGAACTTCGACTTGTTTTCCTTGTTCTATGACTTGACGGAAGAACCCATATTCATAACGTATCGAGTTTCCATAAGCGGGATACCCAAGTTTAGGAAGAGAATCTAGAAAACATGCGGCTAGTCGACCGAGTCCACCGTTTCCCAAACCTGCATCATTTTCTTTATCTAGTAGGGCGTCGAGATTAATACCCATCTCATTTAATCCATTACGAACAATGGCTTCAATTCCAAGGTGACGTAAGTTATTCAACATCATTTTACCAAGCAAAAATTCCATCGAAAAATATACCACTTGTCGATGTTTGCCTTGTTGGGTTGCATCCTTGGTTTCTTTCCAAAAAATGGATGCATAATCGCGGACCATCGTTCCTAGAATATCGTATTTTTCACTGATGTGAGATTCTTGAACGGAACGACCATATTTTTGAATAATCCTTGTCGCAAACTCATGAATAAACTCGTCTTTATTTTGAAACATGGGGGACTCCTCTCTACTCGTTTGATTGACGAAGGTACACAAAGGAAAAAGCGCCTAGTTGCAATGAAATTCGTTGGGATTGACCGTGCATGGGCAAGGGCTTCGTTTCAATGGGATGGGCGTTGACCATTCCTTCTCCACTATATTTCGTATCATCAGAGTTGAGTATCTCATGAAAGATTCCCGCAAAAGGCACTCCAATCTCATAATTTGAATAATGGGTAGGACTCATGTTTAGAACGATAATAGCGTGGGACTCATGATAAGAGCGTAAATATGCAAAGACATTCTGCTTGGCATTGTCAACCATTAACCATGAAAATCCTTCACCATCATAGTCGTGCGCCCAGAGGCAAGGATCGGAATGATATAAACGACTCAACTCACGATAATAGCGATAGAAGGCATCATGAATGGGATAATTCAGCAAGAACCAATCTTGTTGTTTGGATTCATCCCATTCCCGGAAAGGCGCAATCTCATTGCCCATGAAAACAAGTTTTTTGCCTGGATGGGTGAATTGATAACCATAGAGGTTTCGAAGTTGAGCGAATTTTTGTTCATAATTTCCATACATTTTATCGACCATTGATCGCTTTCCATGCACAACCTCGTCATGAGAGAGCGGCAATAAGAAACGTTCCGAGTAATAATAATGCATCGAGAAGGTGATGTTATGATGCAGGTGCTCCCGTTCGCCGAAAGGAGTTGAATAATAGCGCAAGGTATCATTCATCCACCCTAAATCCCACTTATAATCAAAACCGAGTCCTTTTTCAGAGATTGGTTTGGTAACATTGGGATAATCGGTGGAATCTTCGGCAATGAGCATGAGATAGGGGTAACGTTGATGAAGAGTTTTAGTAATGGATTGCAAAAAGGCAAGCCCTTCATGATTAGGTCCTAAATTCTTATCACCCCGTCGATAGATTAAATGACTTACTGCATCAAATCGGATACCATCAATATGATAATAGGAAGCGTAAAATGATGCAGCGGAGGCAAGAAAGCTGCGAGTATGCCCCTTTACCAAATCGAAATACAATGAACCCCAATCGCTTTTTGCGCTCTTCTCTGAAGATAATTCATACAGACTAGTCCCATCAAACTTTGCGAGTCCGGTAGTATCGGCCACAAAATGAGAAGGAACAAAATCAAAAATTACACCAATATTAGCCCGATGGAGTTGATTAATAAGGTGCATTAATTGCTTAGGATTTCCATAGCGAGAAGTCATGGCAAAGTATCCATGACTTTGGTAGCCCCATGAACCATCCAAGGGATGTTCCGAAAGTGGCATAAATTCTACGTGAGTGACGCCCAAATCAACAAGATAAGGCACCAAAATTTCAGCGAGTTCTTCGTAACTATACAATGATCCGTCAAGCTTTTGACGCCATGAACCAACGTGTAACTCATAAATATGAACAGGACGATTCCATTGTTGAGAACGTTCCATGCAATAATTTTCATCCGTCCATGGGAAACCAGCAAGATCAAAATATTTCGAGGCAGTACCCGGACGAAGTTCTCCAAAAAAAGCAAAAGGATCACATTTGTCTACCCAATGATCATCCTCATCATACACTCGGAATTTGTAGGTATCGTACATCTCAAATCCCGGAACAAAAATACTATAAAGTCCACGCGCATCTTCCAAACGAAGGGAGTGATGACTGCCCTCCCATTGATTGAAATCTCCTACCAACTCGACGCGTGCAGCAGCAGGAGCATACACGAGAAATCGAACGCCATGAGTCGTTCCTTTTCGATAAGGGTGGGCACCCAGGAAGGCATAAGCATGAATATTCTTACCCGCTAAATAATCCGAAAGCATTTTGGAATACATGCCATCCCTCCTCTTCAATATGTATATTTTATCATTTTATGAGGATTAGTCCAATAACATATGACTGTTCTTGGCAAAGCATTTCAACTAAGGTAAGATAATAAGGGGGCCAAAACACATGAATCCTTTACAAAACTTACAGCGTATCAAAAATAGAATCAATCAACGCCAACAAATGGACACCCATCCCTATGATAATTATATTATTCCAAGCTGCTGGAGAAGTATTACACCTCCGTTTTCGGTGCTTTCCATCAATCCATACGTTTTTTATCTAGGAGCGATGGAACGAATCCTTTCAATGTCCCCAGTCTCCCCTTCGCAATCCAATCATTCCTCCTCGCTGGGGAGTGTTTATGCACTCTTTGTGCGTGCTGGTTTGGCTTTTGACCATCAAGAAACTACTCCAAATGTAACTTCAAAAGGCACATTTCTTAAGGCGATTGCTACCCTACCTCTGT
>JBAYCP010000051.1:0-6180 GCA_041668665.1 Bacilli bacterium
AATGTACGCGTGCGCATGGAACAAACCGTCAATCGTTATCACTTGAATGATTATGTCGATATCATGGCGAAAATTCTTAACGACGAACCCATTGTCGCCACCGATTTTGATACAACCAGCGATCAAATTTTTGTTTTACCCATTTTGGGCGAGGTTGATGTTCAACAGGTTTCCTTGTTGCTGATCGGTGCCGTGATTGGCTTGGTGGATGGCTTTAATCCTTGTGCAATGTGGGTCTTACTCTTCTTAATCGCTTTATTGTTAGGCTCGAAAGACCGGAAAAAAATGTGGACATTGGGCATCGCCTTTTTGCTCACTTCCGCCGCCGTTTATTTTGCTATCATGCTATCATGGATTGAGACCGTACGACTCCTAGGGGCGAATGCTCTGTTACAAACCATCATTGGTATCCTTGCCATTGGGGCAGGCCTATGGAGTTTTTATCGTTACAACCAACAGCGTAAAAAAGATACTGGGTGTGAAATCACTACGGAGCCTCGGCGTAAACAGATTATGCAACGACTTCGCACTCTCGTGCAAGAAAAGCCCTTGTTGCTTGCCATTCCTGGTATCATGTTTCTTGCCGTTTCAGTGAATCTTCTGGAACTTGCCTGCTCGGCAGGATTGCCCATTCTTTACAGCGAAATCTTAATTGTTAATCAAGTTGGCGCCAGTTCAAGCATCGGTTATCTCTTATGGTATGTTCTCTTCTTCTTGCTTGATGATTTGCTTATTTTCACAGGTGCGATGGTCACCATGCGCTTGACTGCTTTTTCCAACCGTTATGTCCGCTACACCCATTTGGTGGGAGGTGCGATCATGGTCTTCATTGGTCTTGCCTTACTCTTCTTCCCCCAACTGATCATGTTTGGATGGTAATCTCAACAAATGACAAGTCGCACGTTTTGACCCCTTTTGTTGGAGCTTATCACTAAGGTATGCTAAAAAAGGAGGCTTCTTATGGCACTCTTTCATGCGTTTCCTCATCTCAACGATGGTGAGGTGGAACTTCTTATCGCCAAACTTCATCCCGCGGATGCTTTTGCGGGCTATGTCCCTAGTTATGATTTTATCATCGCCTTGTCGGCGGATCACACGCCCATCGGTATGCTTTCGGTGCGCATCGGCCATAATCAAAATACGTACTATGGAGGCAATGTGGGTTATCATATCGATCCCCCCTATCGTGGCCATCATTATGCTGCCAAAGCTTGTGAACTTGCCAAACAAGTGGGAATCCGTCATCGTATGAACTACTTCATCATTACATGCAACCCCGACAATCATCCCTCGCGCCGCACCATCGAACGGGCAGGAGGCCAATTCATGGAATGTGTGTTACTCCCCGAAGACAATGCAATGTACCAAGCGGGGGAACATTATAAACTAATCTATCGTGTCGACTTCAAGCACTCATCCACACAAAGGAGCGATGACCATGAGTCTAGAAACCGCTAAACGCCGTTATTTTGTTCAATACCAATCCGAGTTCAGTGCTCAACGCGATGCAATCCTAGAATTATTGAAAAAATCCCCCAATGATACCGAGGGACTATCAAGACTTACGCGTAGCATCCAAAATGAAATCACCCAAACCTTGACCAACGAATTTGGCCACGAAGTGGCTCAAGAAACCGCTGGCGTGATTGTTCACGAATACTTGATACCTCAAGCCAAAGCCGATGTACCGCGCATGTCACGCATTTTTCATCCAGGGTATTTCTATGTCTTAGGTATCCTTCTGATTGTCGGTGGATTTTTAGCTTATGTCTTTACCATTGGTACCCCAGCAGGCGAATCTTTTCTAGCACTCGCTTTTGTCGGCATTGTTTGTGTGGTCATCGCGACCTATCTTAGTAAAGGGAAAACTGATAAAGACAAGCATTAACATTCTCTTCATTCTTCCATTCCAAAAGCGGGTTTCTTCCCGCTTTTTTTCGTAAAAAAAAGTCGCCGTATCGCCGGCGACCCCAACTATGAAAACCACGCATTGATCAAGTCGGTGACCATCGCAGAGGCTTGAAACGAAAGAAACCCGAATCCTGCCGTAATCAAGAGTACCAAGCCATAGCGATACCATTTGCTGGCCGATTGCAACATAATGCGTCGTGTCAGTAGCAACGAGAGAAAGCCTAATAGGATCCCAACAATGCCACCAAAGAAGAAACCAACCAAAACCGGAGATAACATAATAAGTTTTTCGTAAAGAGTTAGTGGCTCAAAATAATAGAGCTCTCGTTGGTCAATCGCAACTTTCGGAAAGTCCAAAGTGGTCGGAGTAATTTCGATCACTTTTTCTTTATTGGCAATCGTGCTAAAAAACCGATAATGGTGGTCATCCACCCGCGTCATCGGCTCTCCATCAATGGTAATCCGACGAACCGGTTTCACAAACCCGGTGCGAATAGTTATTATTTGTCCTTTTTGAATATTCGGATATCGAATTTGAATCAGCATAGGAAATCCTCCTTTTTTTACTTTTCTCAATAACAGATAGATATCAATATAGTACAACTATTAGATAATTGACATCCCCCTTTAAATTGTGCTACTTTGTGTCAATAAACTACATGATATGCTTATTTTACCTTAAAATTTAAGTTGATTATTGATTGATGCAATGCTATTATACGACTGTAACAAGAAAAATAAAAGCATAATTGATTGTAAAAAATTGATATAACGTAGTTTATTAATCGGTACAATATAAGTCGAGTGATTTTGGTGGGTTTTTAAGTCCTAAAGGACTTAGAGATAATTCGAGGAGGGATGGAATAATCACAAAGATGTCTCATTTGAGTCGATAGTCTCAAACCAATCGATACGAAAACATAATAAGGAGGACTCGATTACATGGTTTTGAAACGTATGACGAATTTTCTCGTCAAAGCCGTCGAACGTTATATGCCCGACCCGTATTTGTTCGCCGCGCTGCTAACCTTCCTAGTCTTTGTAATGGCGTGGGTTTTAACCCCCACCCAACCGCTTGAAATTGTCAACCTTTGGTCCAGAGGACTTTGGGGACTCTACACCTTCACGATGCAAATCAGTATCGCCTTGGTGTTCTCAAGCGCCATTGTCCGGACTCGTCCGGTTCGTAAACTCTTAACCAAACTCTGCAAACTCGCGAAAACCCCTGCCATGGCCTACGCCATCACTGCGTTCGCCGGCGGCTTGTTCTCGCTTGCTTCTTGGGCTATGGGTTTAATCGTTGGTGGCTTGGTTGCCAAAGAAATGGCGAAAACCGTAAAGAACTGCCACTACCCCTTACTCGTCGCTGCTGGTTATTCTGGCTTAGCCATTTGGCACATGGGTTTCACATCCAGTGTCGCCCTCGTGATTGCCTCTCCAGGACACTTCTTGGAAAGCACCATTGGTGTGGTTGCCAACAGCCAAACCATCTTAACACCGTTTAACTTAATTACTGCCGTTTTCTTGCTCTTCTTAGGGCCCGTCATCATGTGGATGCTTCGCCCGAAAGCCGAACAAGGCGATGTGATTAAACAAATCGATCCCAAATTGTTAGTTGAACCCGAAGTCGAAATCGAAGACAAGAAAAAATTCACCTTTGCCGATAAAATGGAACATGCCGTTTGGATCAACTGGATTCTTGGCGCCATGGCGGCATATGGGATGTATCGTCTCTTCTCTACTGGCGTTGGTCTTACGATGGAATCGACCAACCTTACCTTCTTGACGATTGCACTCTTCTTGAACAAAAACCCGAAAGAATTCATTGAAAACTGCACCGAAGGCGGCAAGTCCTTAGGACCCATCGTCTTACAATTCCCACTCTATGGTGGCATCATGGGCATGATGGTCAACACCGGTCTTGCTGCTGTTATTGCCAACTGGTTCGTCGCTATTTCGACCGTCCAAACTTTACCTCTCTGGACATTCTTTTCCGCTGGTATCATCAACTTCTTCGTCCCATCCGGTGGAAGCCAATGGGCCGTTCAAGGACCAATTATGATGAATGCTGCACTCCAAATGGGTGCTCCTGTTGGCCGTGTTGCCATGGGCGTTGCCTGGGGCGATCAATGGACCAATATGATTCAACCTTTCTGGGCGTTACCACTGCTTGCCATTGCTGGCATGAAAGCCAAAGACATTATGGGGTATTGCATTGTCTGGTTGCTCATTAGTGGTGTCGTCTTCTGCTTGGGGATTACCCTCCTTCCATAATGTTACTTGTCAACGGAAACGGAACACTCGCGACACACTTGAAACGAATAAGGGAGGAATGCTAGTATGTCGAAATCCAAAGTGGTGAGCTTGCATGAAGCAGTGAGCCACATTAAAGACGGTGATGTCATACACTTCGGTGGCTTCTATGCCATTGGAACTGCCGACGATGTCATCGATGAAATCTTACGTCAAGGCCAAAAAGACCTAACGGTCGTCAACAACGATGGGAACACTCCCACCGTTGGGGTCGGTCGTCTCATCGCTGCCGGGCGAGTGAAGAAATTCATTTGCTCGTGGTGTGGCTTATTGCCAATGATCCCCGAAATGGTGGACAAAGGCGAACTCGAACTGGAACTCAATCCTCAAGGAACACTCGCGGAACGGATTCGTGCCGCAGGATTCGGATTGGGTGGAATTCTTACCCCAACCGGAGTGGGAACCATGGTCGAACAAAAATGGGGTCAACGCGTGACACTCAATGGCAAAGACTGGTTGTATCACACCCCCTTACGCGCCAATGTTTCCGTTTTGGAAGCTTATCAAGCGGATGAAGCGGGGAATCTGATTTTCCACGCCACTCAAAACAACTTCAATCAAGTCATGGCGTATGCGGGTGACTATGTCATCGCCTCCGTCATTCAACCCATCGTTAAAAAAGGCGAACTCAATCCCGATTACATCCAAGTCCAGGCCCCCATTGTGGATGCTTTGGTCCAAAAGGAGGTCAAGTAAGATGGCACTCACTGCACGTGAAATCATTCCAATGCGGATTGCAAAGGAATTCAAAGACGGCATGCTCGTCAACCTTGGCGTTGGGATTCCCACTTTAATTCCTGGCTACCTCCCCGAAGGGGTGGAAGTCTGGTTGGAAAGTGAAAATGGCATCATCGGCTTTGGCGCACCTGCGCCAGCTGGAACGGAAGACAAACTTCTTGTCGATGCTAGCAAAAAGTTCACCACCATTAAACCGGGTGGATCCATCTTCGATAGCGCAACCTCGTTTGGTATCATTCGTGGTGGTCATCTGGATTACACCATCCTAGGCGCCCTACAAGTCGACCAAAAAGGCAACTTAGCCAACTGGGTCGTCCCCGGCGGAAAACTCGCAGGAATGGGTGGTGCCATGGATTTAGTATCCGGAGCCAAACATGTTATTGTTGCCACCGAACATTGTTCCAAAGATGGAAAATCCAAAATTCTTAAAGAATGTACATTCCCATTAACAGGTCTTGAATGCGTGAGCATGATCGTGACCGAATTGGCCGTCTTACGTGTAACCCCCGAAGGACTTGTTTTACAAGAAACCGCTCCTGGTGTTAGCGTCGAAGATGTGGTCAAAAATACCGAAGCTGAACTGATTATTCCCGACGTCGTACCCACGATGCCGATTCTCTAATTCCCTACGAAAGGATGAAACAAATGAAATATCGTAGTGTCTCTGTCATTGGTATTGGCGAAACAAAAATGGGGCGTTTGCCCGATCGTTCCCTTCGCGACTTAATCGCCGAAGCAGGAAATGCCGCCATTGCCGATGCTGGGATTGACAAATCCCTCATTCAAGCCCTTTATATGGGAAACTTCAATGCTCAGTATTTAGCGTTCCAAGGTCATATGGGCTCGCTCGCTGCCGAAGTACTCGGTTTACGTAACATTCCTACCGTTCGTACCGAAGGCGCCTGCGCTTCTGGAAGTCTTGCCTTACGCCAAGCAGTAATTGCCGTCCAATCGGGCATGTATGATGTCGTGCTTGTTGGCGGTGCTGAAAAGATGACTCATCGTGACACCGAAACCGTTACCACCGGCATTGCCAGTGCGGGCGATTTTGAACTCGAAGCCAGCGTCGGCGTGACCTTTCCCTCCGTCTTTGCCATGATTGCCAACCGTTATTTCTATGAATATGGAAATGCACGGGAAGCGATGGCCGCTGTCGCTGTCCAAAACCACGCCAACGGTGCGGTCAATCCTGATGCTCAAATGCAAAAGGAAATCACG
>JBAYCP010000052.1:0-6169 GCA_041668665.1 Bacilli bacterium
ACCCATGAGTAAAGAGCATTCATGCCGAAAAATCAAGGCATTTATTGACATTAAATGAATATAATGACATTAATAAAAGGAAAAGGAGCCCGAGGGGCTCCTTAAGGAAACTAATCGATTATTCTGGATATACTTCTTTGGGAGAAGTGGGATCCATTGGGACAAGATCGGATGGTTCTTGATACTCTTCTTCATCTTCTACTACAATCTTAGGAGCTGACTTGGGTAAAATCTTGATTTGACGTTTGTCTTCCATCCCAGTTCCAGCAGGAATAAGTTTCCCGATAATGACATTTTCTTTAAGCCCATGCAACCAATCGATTTTTCCCTTAGTGGCCGCATCGGTTAGAACACGTGTTGTTTCTTGGAACGATGCTGCGGAGAGGAATGATTCAGTTTCAAGTGAGGCTTTCGTAATGCCTAGGACCAAGGGGCGAGCGACTGCAGGGCGTTTCCCTTTGCGTAGGATTTCACCGTTCCGCCGTGTAAATTCGAAAATATCAATTCGCTTTCCTGGTAACAAATCCGTGTCGCCACCTTCAATGACCAATACTTTGCGGAACATTTGACGAATGATTACTTCAATATGCTTATCCGAAATTTCAATCCCTTGCAAATGATACACCTTGAGAACTTCTTTAAGGATATAGTGTTGCACGGCTTCAACATCTGAAACTTCCAATAAATGCTTCGGATTTATCGCACCTTCGGTAATCTTTTGACCATTACGAATTTGATCGCCTTTACGTACACGAATTTTTGCACCGAAAGGACTAATGTATTGCTTTTCATCTTTTTCATTACGTACCGTTATTTCATATCGCCCGGTATCTTTATCTTCCGTAATTTCTACGACTTCACCAGGGATTTCCGAAATAATAGCTTCACCTTTTGGATTACGGGCTTCAAACAATTCTTGAACGCGTGGCAGCCCTTGAGTAATATCACTACCACCAGCGACACCGCCAGTATGGAAAGTACGCATAGTCAACTGCGTTCCAGGTTCGCCAATGGATTGCGCAGCCATAATCCCAACGGCTTCACCAATATCTGCTTCGAGTCCAGTGGCTAAGTTGCGACCATAACATTTTTTGCATACGCCGTCATGTGTTTGACAACTAAAGAGCGAGCGAATTTCAATTTCCGAAATATTTTTCTTCGAAATTTGATGGGCTTTTTCCTCAGTAATGAGTTCATTCCCTTTCACCATGACTTCTCCAGTTTCGGGATCAACAATATCATGCATCGCATAGCGACCAATTAAACGATCTTCCAGCGATTCAATAATTGAATTGTCTTTTGTATCGCGAATGGCGCGAACCACTACTCCACGATCGGTTCCACAATCATCTTCACGAATAATAACGTCTTGAGCGACATCGACTAGCCGCCGTGTGAGGTAGCCAGATTCTGCTGTTTTTAACGCCGTATCTGCTCCGCCTTTTCGCGCACCATGGGTCGAAATAAAGAACTCTGAAACAGTGAGCCCTTCACGGAAGGAAGATTTAATCGGCAACTCAATGATTTCCCCGGCCGGGTTGTTCATTAATCCCCGCATCCCAGCTAACTGGGTAAAGTGTGACACGTTTCCACGAGCACCCGAATCGGACATCATGAAGATTGGGTTTTGAGGGTCATTTTTTAATTGCTCCGACAACTTCTCAATAATTTTAGTCTTGACACCTTCCCATACCGCAACGACAAGCCGATGACGTTCATCGTTGGTAACAAGACCACGTTCATACATGCGGCGAATGGCTTGAACTTCTACTTCTGCTTTTTCATAGATGTCTTCTTTTCCCCCGACTACGATAATATCGTCAATCGAAACTGTAACACCTGCAAGCGTTGCATATGCAAACCCTTGATCTTTAAGTTTATCAAGCATCACCGATGTTTTTTCGGTTTTAAAACGATTAAAAACTTCATTGATAATTTTCCCTAAGAATTTTTTAATAAAAGGCTTATTCAAAGGTTGCTGTTGAATATATTCTTTAATATGTGTCCCCTTTGGAACAAAGAATCGTTCGGGAACTGCTTCAAAGTTTTCGTTATCCGCACAGTTCAAGAAAGGAAATCCTTCTGGGAATATTTGGTTGAAAATAAGTTTACCAACTGTTGTGATGAAATACTTCTCGTTTTGTGCTGCTGTAAAAGTAGGATTCTTTAAACTTCTTGCAGGCAACGCAATCCGATTATGCAAATGAATTTGTTTAGTGTCATATGCCAAACGAACTTCGTTGGGAGAAGCAAATACTTTGCCTTCACTTACGGCATATAAACGGTAACGTTCGGCTTTTCCAAACTCTCCCATTTCATCGTAGTACTTCGCTTTTCGTTCAAAACTTGCAGCATCTTGTTCCATCGTTAAATAGTAATTCCCGAGAACCATATCTTGTCCCGGAGTAACAATCGGTTTCCCATCTTTTGGGCCTAAAATGTTATTGGCACCTAACATGAGTTTGCGAGCTTCTGCAATTGCTTCATCGGAAAGTGGAACGTGTACAGCCATTTGGTCGCCGTCAAAGTCAGCGTTAAAGGCTGGGGTGACAAGTGGGTGCAACCGAATGGCACGTCCTTCGACAAGCTTAGGTTCAAATGCTTGAATTCCCAAGCGGTGAAGAGTAGGCGCGCGATTCAAAAGTACAGGATGATCGACGATGACTTCTTCGATAACATTCCAAACGCGTTCATCATAACGTTCAATTAGGCGATCGGCTTGCTTGTGACCGACTGCTATCCCTTGTTTAATCATCTTAGATGCAATGAAAGGTTTGAAAAGCTGTACAGCCATTTCACGTGGCAGACCACATTGATACATTTTTAAGTTAGGGCCAACCGCGATAACAGAACGGCCCGAATAGTCCACGCGTTTGCCAAGTAAATTTTGACGGAAGCGCCCTTGTTTCCCTTTGAGAGTATGAGAAAGAGATTTTAAAGTGCGTCCTGCTGCCCCACTAACCGGTTTTGCACGACGGCCGTTATCAATAAGCGCATCTACGGCTTCTTGAAGCATCCGCTTTTCATTCATTAAAATGACATTGGGTGCTTTAATTTCAAGAAGCTTCTTTAAACGTTGATTTCTTGTGATGACACGACGATATAAATCATTTAAATCACTGGTTGCAAAACGACCACCATCCAGTGGAAGCATCGGACGAAGTTCAGGTGGAATTACGGGAAGAACACTAAGAACCATCCACTCTGGCTTATTGGTGGATTGGCGGAACGATTCAATCACTTCAAGCCGTTTAATCAATTTTAATCTTTTTTGATTTTTTTGTCCTTGAGTTTCTTTCAAATCTCTTTGGATATTATCAAATTCTTCTTGAACATTAACCTCAAACAATAAACGTTGAACTGCTTCAGCACCAATTCCAAATTCTGCACCAGTAAAATGGCCAATAAAATTGGAATACGTGTAGAAGTCAAAAGTTTCATTTGGATTTTCAATTCGAGCCACCAAATCTTCAGAACGAGCATAATCCCCAGATTGTGGATCAAGTTTTTCTTGAATTGCTCGGATAATTGCTGGGAAACGTTCGCGAGCTTTACGTTCATCCAACACTTCGCGATATTGCAATAAATCTGTATCCCCACGTTTGAGAACAATGTGGGAAACAAAGTAAATGACTTCTTCCAATTCCTTTGGTGACACATCAAGTACTTGAGCCATTCTTGAGGGGATGCCCTTAAGATACCAAATATGAGCGACTGGAGTTGCAAGATCAATATGACCCATGCGTTCACGACGCACATTCTTAGTCGTAACTTCAACACCGCATTTTTCGCAAACGATTCCCGAAAAACGGATTTTCTTGTATTTGCCGCAGTGGCATTCATAATCCTTCGACGGTCCAAAAATCTTCTCACAGAAGAGTCCATCCACTTCAGGCTTTTGCGACCGATAGTTGATAGTTTCTGGTTTTTTGACTTCTCCATAAGACCAAGAGCGAATGACCTCAGGGGAAGCAAGGCCTACTTGGATGGCGGAAAGACGATTGACATCAAACATCATTCGGCACCTCCTTATTCATCCCGCGCTGCCGCGGCATCACTTTCGAATCGAATGTCAGAAACTGCATCGCGCATCGAGCGCATGGAGCGTGCCAAACGATTTTCTTCTTCTTCCATCGCTTTTGCTGCTGCCCGCATATCGATAATTTTATTATCCTTATCAAGCAAACGAACATCAATTGCTAAGGATTGTAATTCTTTTTGTAGAACTCGGAATGATTCAGGAATACCGGGTTTGGGAATTCGATTTCCTTTAATAATTGACTCGTAGGTTTTCGCACGACCGACCATATCATCCGATTTAACGGTTAGGATTTCTTGTAATGTGTAGGCAGCTCCATAGGCTTCTAATGCCCATACTTCCATTTCCCCAAACCGTTGACCACCGTTTTGTGCTTTTCCACCCAACGGTTGTTGCGTAACGAGTGAATAAGGACCAATGGCACGAGCGTGAAGCTTATCATCCACCATGTGAGCTAACTTAATCATATACATAACGCCTACTGAAATGCGTTCATCAAACGCTTCTCCAGTCCGGCCATCATACAAAGTAGTCTTTCCATCTTTGCTCATGCCTGCTTCCTGAATAAGTTTCAGCATGTCATCAGTGGTTACGCCATCGAAAACAGGAGTTATAATTTGCAACCCTAATTTACGGGCAGCCATTCCCACATGAATTTCTAGTACTTGACCAATATTCATCCGGGAAGGAACTCCAAGAGGATTCAGCATAATATCAATGGGAGTACCATCAGGTAAATAGGGCATATCTTCAATAGGAAGAATACGAGAGATTACGCCTTTATTCCCATGGCGGCCCGCCATCTTATCGCCTTCCGATATCTTGCGTTTTTGAGCAATGTACACCCGGACAACTTCATTGACTCCAGGAGCTAATTCATCACCTTTTTTGCGCGAGAAAATCTTAACATCGACCACAATGCCAGCTCCACCATGTGGAACTCGTAATGAGTTATCTTTTCCTTCCTTAGTCTTTTCACCAAAAATTGCCATTAGAAGTTTTTCTTCAGGGCTTGGTTCACTTACCCCTTTTGGAGTAATTTTTCCAACCAAGATATCGCCTTCTTTGACTTCAGCGCCAGGAATGACAATACCACGAATATCAAGTTGAACTTTTGCATCTTCGGAAACATTTGGAATATCACGAGTAATTTCTTCAGCACCAAGTTTGGTCTCACGACAATCAATATCATATTCTTCAATATGAATAGAAGTGTAAACGTCATCCTTCACAAGTCGTTCGGACATAATGATGGCATCTTCATAGTTGTAGCCATTCCATGTCATAAAGGCAATGGTAACATTTTGACCAAGTGCTAACTCTCCGTTTTGCATGGCTGGGCCATCGGCAATGACTTGACCCTTATGCACTCGTTCTCCCAGGGTAATAACAGGTTTTTGATTGATGCATGTTCCTTGGTTGGAACGAGCAAATTTATGTAGTAAATAGTTGCGTGCGTTGCCATCTTCACCAGTAATCGTGATTTTGCGTGAATCAACATAGGTTACAAGGCCATCCTCTTGTGAAACGATTGCAAAACCGGAGTCTTTAGCAATGGTATGTTCCATACCAGTACCAACAAGTGGCGCATGAGGATTGAGCAAAGGAATGGCTTGACGCTGCATGTTTGCGCCCATCAATGCACGTTGTGCATCATCATTTTCTAAGAAAGGAATACATGCCGTCGCAATGGAAACAATTTGCTTAGGCGAAACGTCAACAAAATCAACCTCTTCACGCTCAGCCATGATATTCTCACCACGATAACGTGCTACCACATTATCATCAAGAATTTCCCCCTGCTCGCCAAGATTGATATTCGCCTGGGCAATAACAAATTCATTTTCTTCATCTGCTGAAAGATATTGAGCTTCATCCAAAACGCGTTGCGTATTTTTGTCGACACGACGATATGGAGTTTCCAAGAAACCGTATGGATTCACTTTTGCATAAGTCGCCATGTTATTGATAAGTCCAATATTAGGACCTTCAGGAGTTTCAATTGGGCAAATTCGGCCATAATGGGAATAGTGAACGTCACGAACTTCCATCCCCGCACGTTCACGGCTTAAGCCCCCGGGACCTAAAGCGGACAAACGACGTTTATTGGTTAATGCAGCTAGTGGATTG
>JBAYCP010000053.1:0-6135 GCA_041668665.1 Bacilli bacterium
TACTACTTGAGGGTCCAACAAGAGGGATTGAATATCTTTGAAAAAAGAGCGAATATTACGACGTTGTAATTGAGCAATCGCAAGCAACAACGATTCAGGTTGCCGTTCTTGTTGTAAGATTACTCGAATTTCATCATCCGTAAGCATGTCAAATGCAGTTGTTCCTTCGGGAAGCTGTTTTTTCCGTTGGAGAATTTGTTTTTTTGTTCGTTCGAAAGTCTCTTCATAAAGAGGTGGAATGTATGGGACATGTAGTTCTGCTTCAACAACTCTTAATGCTTCATCATCTTGTTGGTCTGCAACCAATGCTGCAAGGTACAATGCAACAATTTCGTAATAGCGAGTGGATGTTTCATTCATGGCTTTTTTCCCAGCCATGCAGGCTTCGGGATAACGTCCAAGGGCATAATAACAAACGAGCCGATAATAATTCGGTTCTTCAATCGATTCTTTATCTAGTAGCATTAGTGCTTCTTCGTAATGCTCTTGTTCGATTAATACCTCGATCATCAAACAACCCTCCTATGAAAAGTGCATGAAAATAAAAATGGCGTCCACAGAGGGATTCGAACCCGCGACCTACGGCTTAGAAGGCCGTTGCTCTATCCAACTGAGCTATGTGGACACGCGCATATATAATACTCTATCAACGATTATTTTTCAATCATAATTCTTGGAAAAAACAGATTAAGAACTCCATCAATAGACACGCTCGAAAAGAAGAGAAAGATTGGCAATAATGGGAATAAATATCGGCTTTTCATTTCCCAAAGCAAAAAGAATGCGATGAAACCCGCTGCAATCGTGATGAGAATATGTTTGTGCTTACTCATTACGATTGCTCCCATCATGCTTAGTAGTAAAAAGAAATGATGGATCCATTGCTGAGTGGCAACAATATGTTTTCGAACATAACTCTTAAATAACCAATCTGTAACAAAGGTCGAGTATAGCCATGCACCAATTCCATTATATGGTGCAGTTTTAGGTTCGCCAATTCCATACAATTCTAATTGGTAGGTTCCTTCTCCAAACAGCCAACGCATTTTATTGAACCAAAATTCGAATAACCCTCGAAGTCCAAAAACCTCGAGTTGCCAATGGATATGTCCCACATAATCAGCGATTGCCGCTTGATCACTACTTCGATTAACCCAATACCATACTACACTGTAACCGGTCCATGCACCAAGTGGTGGATTTAACCCCATTTGAATCCAAGCATAGATCGGTAAGCCGCCAGTAAAGTATGGGAAAGGTCTTTTTGTAATCACTGAGACAATAACCGAAAATAATAGGGTAGGTAACGCAAATGAAACTACCGAAGTAAAAACGGAAGTCCATCGATTTTTTCGGAAGAAGATTTGATGAATCAAAATAGCGATTAAAAAGATGATTCCAACATTACGAAATAAATTACCTATGCCTATTACTACCAATGAGCGAGCCAAAGTAACATGATCCTTTGTGTTTTCAAAACGTAGATATAAGAGAATCCCATAAAAGAATAATGCGGTCCCAAGTACATCACCATATAATATATTATTCATCAATAACAACGGGATAGATGTAGCCATCAAGAGGAGGACCATCAATGGCGAACGTTTAGGAAATAGTAATTGATAAATGCCACAAACCGAATGAATCAATAAAAGTGTTGCCATAATGTTAATGATGGTTGCAATAGCGGAAATATACCATAATTCACTTAAAATGAGATGGAAAGGCAACAATAAGAATACATAGCCAAGATTATGAGGATAAATGGAAAGATATTCTCCATTAAACAACGAAGAGAAATTTCCACGGATAATGTCTTGGCCTAATCCAAAAATAGACATTTGATCGGCATAGGGGGCAACTGGAATAAGAATATGAATAAGAAGAATGATGATTATAACAAAAAGAAAGATGAATCGTTTTAATGCCCGAAAAGGGATTCGAGACAGCATCATTCGCAAGATGATAAGACCCATCAGATAACCAATAGCATAATACAAAGGAGCAATCTGAGAAAAATGTGTTGTAAATGACGGCCAATCAAAAATCCATATGGCTCTTTCCATAAAAAAATAACTGTAAGATGCAATTCCAAAAATGATTAAAATCACGCCAAGGGCAATGATGATTATGCTTTGACTTATGCGCAGTCTCATTCAGTTTCAACTGCCTTTGTAGGTGTGAAGAAGTCTCGGAATCTTCTTGAATAATTAATAATAAAGTTTAACAGAGGATATGAATACTGTACGATGACTAGAATCAAAAGTAAATTAGAAGTATCCAAAGGAAGGAGTTCCAACAAACCATCAAGGAAAACTAAGCCGAAGCCAAATAAAACAATCATTGAAGAAAATAAAATACGTCTCCCCAAATTAAACGGACGACACACACGGAACAAAACCATTAGACCCACAATAGTGGTAAGAATGACAACTGTAGTTGAGACTGCCCCGTCTGACATTCCAATACGGGGGGCAATAAATAAAATAAATAGATAGTTTACAATTACTAATATTCCACCGGGAACAGCGCTAGCTAAGACATTAAAGAGGAATTTTCCCTTAATTTGAATATTATTAGGTTCTAATGCAAGATAAAACGAAGGGATCCCAATAATAAGCACATCATAAAACATCAATTGAACCGTTTGAATGGGATAGGGACGGCTCAGTAAAATGACAAGAATCGATAATAAGAAGGAAAAAATAGTTTTAGTAAGATATAGTGTTGCGACTCGTTGGATATTGTTGATGACTCTTCGTCCTTCGCGAACGACTCGAGGTAAGGAAGAAAAATTGGAATCAAGCAGGACTAAATGTGAGATGTTACGAGTTGCTTCACTTCCATTCGCCATCGCAATGCTGCAGTCGGCTTCTTTAAGAGCTAAGATGTCATTGACCCCATCGCCCGTCATGGCAACTGTATTTCCTAGTTCTTTTAGACGTTTAATTAGAATCCGCTTTTGATCAGGGCTTACACGTCCAAAAACGGTATATTCATCAGCAATATCTGCAACTTCCTCATCGGAGAGCCCATCAAGGCTTACATAGGAGTCTGCATTCTCAATTCCTGCTCGCTTTGCAACCTTTGATACTGTAAGGGGATTATCCCCCGATATGACACGAACCGAAACACCACTCTTTTTAAAATAATCAATGGTTTCAATAGCGTCTTTACGGATTGTGTCCTCGATAGTTATAAGTGCTAAAGGAGTAATGTTTCCTGATAAATGTTCGGGATTTTGAGGAAGTTTCTTATCACTTTGTGCGACCAACAATACTCGATAACCCAAGCGTGCTGCCGCATCTACTTGTGATTTAATTGCATCGTAACTATTGGATTCACGAAGAATAAATTCGGGTGCTCCTATTACAAAAGTAGCATCATGCTCTTTATAATATGCTGCTCCATATTTACGAACACTTGAAAATGGCAAAATTGAAGTTGCAGTGTTCTTTTTGTTTTTTCCAAACTTTTTTTGAAGGGCAATTGAAGTTGCATTATTATCATGGAGGCTTCCCTGAAGCATAGAGATAATTGATCGAGTGTTTAATTTATCGTGTCGTTGCAACTCGATGAAATCTTTGACCTTCATCGTTCCATCTGTAATGGTCCCTGTCTTATCAAGGCATAAAACATCAACTCGCGCGAGCATTTCAATACAGTATAGATCTTGAACAAGGGTATTATGTTTAGCAAGTTTAATTATTCCAAATGCTAAGGAAACACTGGTTAATAAGAATAGTCCAGATGGAATCATCCCAATAACTCCGCCGGCAGTATAGATAACGGCATTGGCATAAACATCGCCGATTTCCATTTGTTTCAAGAATAAAGCAGTTCCTACAAGAAGAACAACAACAGTTACTACACGGATTAATAAGCGAAGTGAACGCATAATTTCAGATTTAGGTCGTCGGTACTTCTTGGCTTGGGACATAAGTTGTTCCATGTAATTTTCGCTACCAATTCGCTCCACTTTGGCATAGCACTCCCCTGATATCACATAACTTCCAGCAAAGAGAGTGGACTTTGGTTTCTTATAAACGGGATCTGATTCGCCAGTTAATAATGATTCATTAACTTCCACGGCGCCTTTTCGCACAATACTATCACAAGGAATCTGTTTTCCCGTTTCTAAAATAATAATGTCGTCCAACACGAGTTCATTGATGGGAATGATATTGGTTTTTCCATTACGAACAACTTTTGCGGATGGCATGGATAGAAGTGACAAGGAATCCATGGTTTTTTTAGCTTTTAATTCTTGTATTATACCAATGATCGTATTGATAATGATAATGGGTAAGAATGTTATGTTTTTAAAGGATCCAACGCTGATAAGCCAAATGGCGATGGCAAGGTTAAGTAAATTGAAAATCGTGAATATGTTAGTAAGTAAAATCTCTTTTACAGATTTTGAATTTTGATGTTGCGAGGTATTAACAAATCCAGAAGCAATCCGAGACTCAATTTCAAGATTGCTTAATCCTTTGGCTAAGGTGACGCGCCGGATGCTATCACGTGAAAAAGGCTCTGGTTCGGAGCTGGTGGAGACTATGGGGGAAATTGGAGCATCAGTCAAATCAGAATCCGATTCCATCAAGGGAAGGAATTCTGGTTGGCTCGGCTCAACTGGTTTTTGCTTCGCCATTGTCGTCTCCCCTTTTCTTTGAATGACATTGTACCATAAATGAGAAAATCTCTCAAGTAAGCCTCATAAACAATATCAAGGGAAAAACTACTACATTTTCGTATCATCATTCCTGATTGTTCAAGTGCTCATGTAGGATTTGCGCGATAGCGATGGGGACATATTGGCTTAGTTCTTCGATACTAGCTTTTCGGATGGCTTCAATACTACCATAGGCTTTAAGAAGTGCTGTCTTTCGCTTGGGGCCAAGTCCTGTAACTGCATCAAGCACAGAGGATACCATTGATTTGCTTCGTAGTTTTCGATGATATGTTATGGCAAATCGATGAACCTCATCCTGCATTCTTGCAAGCAAAAAATATAACGGTCGATCATTTCGTAATGGGATTTCACCGTTGTCCGTGGTATAGATGGATTCGGTTTGATGCCGAGCGTTCTTCACCAATCCTGCAACTGGAATAGGAACACCAAGCTCCTGTAAGGCGTGCTCTGCTGCTTTTACTTGAGAGATTCCACCATCGACAAGAATCAAATGAGACATGGTTTGTTGTTCCTTGAGTATTCGCTCATAGCGACGCTTGATAACAATATATATATTGGCGGCATCATCTCTAGTTTCTCCTTCTTGCAGCCGATACCGACGGTATAATTTCTTTTGAGGTTCGCCCCCTTGAAACACGACAACAGCTGCAGCAGCATTTTCGCCTTGAAGATGAGAATTATCCAGCAGTTCGATTTGAAAAGGGAGCGCAACTCCTAATAATTCGCCAAGTCGTTCTAGTACAGCGACTCGATCCAACCCTAATTGAGGGGCAGTAAGGAAACGTTCCTCCATTCCTTTCCGTGCATTCTCAGCACCCATTTGGAGCAAAGCAAGCTTATCTCCTCTTGTTGGTACTGTAAATTGTGCTTGAAAAGTATCATTGAGCAATTCAATATCACCAATGCTTGGAAGGATAATTTCTTTTGGGATAAGATTGGTTTCGTAGTATTGTGTTAAGTACGAAACAAATGCAGACTCTGCATCGCCATAGCAAGGAAACACATCCGTGTGTTTGGTAATAAGTATACCGTTTCGAATGATTAATACTGCGATACATATGAGATCATCACGCAAATAGAAAGCGAAAACATCCCGCTCAATTTTAGCTTTGAATTGAACATTTTGTCGACTTGATACATAATCGATACTTGTTAGCAAATTTCGGTTTTCCAAGGCTTGTTCATATTCCATTTTTTCCGATTGCTCGAGCATTTCTCGTTGGATTTTTTGCTTGATTCCTTGTACTTTGCCACGCATAAAATCGTCAATTTGATGTTCAATCTCTTTGTACTCATGTGGCTGCACATCCTGAATGCATGGTGCAAGACACTGCCCTAAATGATAATAGAGACAAGGCTTTTTGGGCAAAGTCTTACATTTGCGTAGTGGAAATAAACGTTGTAAAAGTGCCAGGACAGTATAAGCAGCAGTAGCATCA
>JBAYCP010000054.1:0-6074 GCA_041668665.1 Bacilli bacterium
ATGAATCAGAAGAAGTTCCCGCTTTTTTGAATCAGTTTTGTTTGGATCCCGCCACTCAATATCCTTCCCAATGGAATGATTTTGTTAAAAACCAATCCACGAGTGCTTCCATTTTATCAAGGATCGATGAAAAATTTGGCTTAACAACTGCTCCCGCTTTTGCGGATGTTATTAATGATCCTCAACCACCTTGGAATGATATTACTTATCTTCGCTTCTATTATGATGCTCCTCTTCATAGCCCCAATGAATATCATAAAAAAGCCCCCTATTTATTCTATGATGTAGCAAAAGCATCCTTAAATCCAGGGCGAAGACCCAATCGCTTATTATGGAAATACTTATCGAATGTACTACCAACCATGATTCATCGGTTTCAAATTGATGGTGCTCGAATTGACATGGGACATGCTCTTCCCGATGAACTCACCGATTTAATCATTCATAAAGCGCGTAAGATCAATCCTAATTTTGTATTTTTATCGGAAGAAATGAATCCTGAGCATCTAGCAAAAACAAAGCGTCAAGGATATAATTTTTCCTTGGGTAAATCCTTTTTTATGATGCATGAAATGGATGAATTTTCGTTGCACGAATGGGCATACAACACCTCCAAACTCGCGCTACCAACAATTGCGGCAAGCGAGACCCATGATACTCCCCGCATTTCCGCGCGTTGCCAAGAAGAAGCAGCAACGTTTTTGCTTGCGATATCGCATTTTGTCCCCAATACAATTCCATGGATTAATGGCGGTCAGGAGTTGGGAGAAACAATCCCCATGAATCAAGGGTTAGCCTTTTCCAATCATCAACAACCCCCCTCCCTAATGGCTCTTTTTGATGATGTATACTATAATTATCGAAGACCTACGTTTGCCACCCATGTAGATTTGCTGCAACGCATTTATCATTTTAAACAATCTTATTCCATTGATTGGAATTCAAAAAATGTTAGACCTTTAGGGTTTCTTCATATGCGTGAACCGGCCATTGGTTTTATTTATCCAATGAATGCCTTTGAATCCTTATTCCTCGTAGCACATACTGCTTCACATAATGGTCGAATTCATGCGCGCTTACAAGAAGCATTTCCCCATCAGCGCCTTGACCTTACAAGCATTCAATGTGTCTTCGTGAGCAAAGGCACTCATCCTGAACCGATATGGATTTCTAACGAACTGATTGGCTTTGATTGCGAGTCGTATCAAGTGTCGATCTATCACATCTTGCATTCACCCCAATAAAAAAGAGGCATACGATGTTGTCTCTTCGAATGACTTCGAAGATTCAATCCTCATCATATCCTCTTTTTCTATTTAATATTCGGCGCGTGGTCCTCCAATATAGCGAGGCCGTGTCCGAGCAAAGACAATGGCAGCCTCTCCAATCTGGTGGACTGATGTTCGAACAGGGACTACAACAGGACGCAAGTGCATGCCAATCAATACATTGCCAATATCAATCCCCGCACTCCCCTGATGCCGCAAGGAATCAACCACAACCGGATGATCCATCATTGAAAAAGCCACTGTTGCCAAGGCACCTCCAGCATGAAGGACAGGTTTGACTTGAACAATTTCCAAGCCCCATCGCCTTGCGGTCTCCCATTCAACGACCAGAGCGCGATTAAGATGCTCACAGCACTGGATAGCAAGATCCACGTTTCGTTCGCTAGCAAGGCGAAAAAGAGGGGTTAGAAGTGTTTTAGCAACCTCTTGGTTGCTGGCTGTCCCAATTTTCTTTCCCAAAACCTCGCTAGTGCTTCCTCCCAAAACCAATAGATCATGAGGTTGAAGCTGCGCAACATCAAGAAGTGCCATTAGGCCTTCGATCATTTTTTGTTCCATTTCTTCCATTTCAATTATTCCTCCGATGCTATCATACTACTTTGCAGTTTCCATTTCATCTTTCTTTGTATTCTTGCATCGATAAATACAATAAGAAAGTGGTGAAATTCGATGGAACGAATGCAATTCTTTCTCATCCACATTTCCAAGCACAAAGTGCTTATTACAAGTGGATTCGGGCAGGGTTACCGAAAAAGGAACAGGATTGAATAAGAAGTGATAAATCCATTCGCCCTCTGACAGCCAAAAATGTAAAAGATGTCCATGGGTGGTAAAACAATTATCCCAATCAAGATCCTCCACAGATTTTGCAAAGAGTGAAGCATGCGTTCGACGAAAAGTTATCATTTGCCTGGTTTGTTCGACAAGTTCTCGATGAGTGGAAACTAATTCCCAATCAAGGCCATTGATTGCATCGGAATCCAAGTATGAGTTGACTGCCCCCTGTTTACTACGCCCCATTTCTTGACCCATATGCAAAAATGGAATCCCTTGGGAAAAAAGTACTAAACTATTTGCTAAAGCGATTCGTCGTATCACTTCACCTGTTTGGTCACGTTCCAAACGGTCCAATAAAGTCATTCCATCATGGCATTCCACATAATTGATGCTTTGATGACTCCCTTCCAAATCGCGATCATGGTGACCTTTTAATACATCGAGAACATACGTTGATTTGGTCATATCTCCTGTGACATAAGCAGCGATGTTGTCGCGGAAATAATCGTTGAAAAACGCAAATTTGGGTAACTTTTTGGCATTCATAAGCATGGCTTTTTGTTCGTCAGGCAAGGGGCTCGGCATGTTCCACCCTTCTCCATAAAGAAAAGCATCCGGCTTAATAGCTTGAGCCATTTGTTCAATTTGCAACATTGTTTCGATATCCAACATACCCATTAAATCAAAACGCAAACCATCAAAATCAAATTCGTCTAACAGCATTTTACAACTAGCAACAATCATTTTCCGTAGCATGGGTCGTTCCGTGTCTAAATCATTTTTGCAAAAGGAGCCATTGGCCAATTCATCATGATTAAGATAACGAAAATAATAATAAGGAACGGTTTTTTGCAAACTGCTGGAACAATAATCAAACATATGATTGTATACGACATCCAAAGTTACGCGGATTCCTCGTTCATGAAACGCTTGAATGCTTTCTTTTAATTCGCGAATGCGAACATAAGGATCGTCTTGATCAACCGTGAAACTGGCATCAAGGGCCAATAAACTCATCGGATCATAGCCCCAATTATAGAACCGTTTGGGGTCGCGATCATCGACAGAGGCAAAATCCAACAATGGCATCATTTGGACATGGGTAATGCCAAGGGATGCAAGATGATCCAACCCGATGGGATCACCAGTTTTTGTCGTAATCCCAATTTCTTTCAAAGCAGAAAAAGTACCAGGACTTTGAAAGGCCTTGCTTCGCGAAGAAAAATCGCGAACATGCAATTCATAGATTAGATAATCTTGAGGATGAGGGAGGAGAGGTAATTGTTGATTGCGATTGGGATGTTTGCATTTTTTCAGATCCAGAACCACACTTTGTTTACTATTGGGGGTATTGGCACGAGCAAAAGGATCCAATGTTTCTTGCATGATTCCATTCACATGAACAAGGTATGTATAAGCAAGATATTCATAATCTCCGCTTAAACGTAGAACATACGTTCCATTACGGTCGCGTTTCATGGGTAAAATTAAAGTTCCATCTACTTGCAAAATTCGCAGAAAGACTTCATTAGCAGTCGGTGCCCAGATGCGAAATGTCGTTGCAGTCTTGGAATAGTTGGCCCCAAGATCATCTTTATCATAACCGTATTTTTCTTCAAATTCGGGCGTTTTTACCACAAAACGATAGAATAGTGGAACAGAAAAATTGCGTTCATCCAAGATTTCATAAGTATGTCCCAATTCTAAGTTTTCCCGCACTTCTAACTGATATCGTATTTCATGAACAAGATCATGTTTTTCTTGAATTTCCAAGTTGAAATATCGACTCCCGTCGCGCAAGAAAAATTGCGTCACTTCGCCATGATAATGTTGTTTGGACACACGAACTTGAATTTCATGAAACCCATCGAGGTAGGCTTGCATGATTGTTTGCATAGGACCACCCACTTTTCTTTTATTATACCTCATTCTTCTTCCTGTGGACACGAAAAAAAGATGCCAGTAGATCTGGCATCTTTTTAGTTATTCCGCAGCTTCCTTCGTAGCAGCTTTTTTAGTTACTTTTTTAGGGGCTTCTGTCGTAGCTTCGGAAACTTCCGCCACTTTCTTTGTGGTCGTTTTCTTGACGGTTGCTTTTTTGGGTTCTTCGCTAGAAACTTCTTTTTTCGTAGCCGCTTTCTTCGCGGGAGCTTTCGGTTCGACAGTTTCAGTAGCTTTTTTGGCGGATGCCTTTTTGGCAGCAGGTTTCTTGGGTTCAACCGTTTTTTCTTCCACTGCAACTGCTTCTTTTTTCACCGCTGCTTTTTTAGCTGGCTTTTGGGCAGCCACTACAATTTCAACAGTTTCACCTTTTTCTTCGACTTCGATTTTCATGGAAGCTTTGCTTTTCACGTGAACCGGAGCTTCAACGACGGGTTTTGGTGTTGGCTTTTTGCCGCTGGCAATAGCATCTTTGGCGGTTTGTACCAATTGCTCAAATGCCTTGGCATCATGAATAGCGAGTTCGGAGAGCATTTTGCGATTGATTTCGATACCAGCAACTTTTAAACCATAGGTGAAACGGCTGTAAGACATGCCTAATTGTTTGGTAGCAGCGCTGATGCGGGTAATCCACAATCTGCGGAAATCCCGTTTGATATTACGACGATCGCGGTATGCATAGGCCAATGATTTCAATACTTGTTCATTGGCGGTACGATAGAGCCGATGTTTGGAGCCAAAATACCCCTTTGCTAATTTTAGAATTTTTTTGCGATAGGTCCGACGTGGGACACTAAATGTTGTTCTTGCCATTGTTCATCTTCTCCTCTCATTAACCTTGGAACAATTCCTGGATTCGACTTTGATCGGTGGGATGAACCATAGTCGCTTTACGCAAGTGGCGACGTTGTTTGGTGGTCTTACCGTGTGCGATATGTTGACGATAGGCTTGTTT
The DNA here is from genome assembly GCA_041668665.1 of Bacilli bacterium. Classification (GTDB taxonomy): domain Bacteria; phylum Bacillota_I; class Bacilli_A; order RFN20; family UBA1709; genus JBAYCP01. Next base: position 4,963 of record JBAYCP010000054.1, read on the forward strand.
GCGTTTGAGTTGGCCACTTCCAGTTACTTTGAAACGTTTGGCGGCCGCCTTTTTAGTTTTCATTTTCGGCATAATCTTACTCCTCCTGTTATGCTTTTACTGGTGGTTTTGGTAATACCATGGTGGACATGTTACGCCCTTCCATAATTGGTTTTTTCTCCATGGTTCCAAATTCTTGCACCAGTTCGATGAATTGATTCAGTGTTTCTTCTCCTACTTCTGGATGGGACATTTGACGTCCCCGGAAACGAACGGTAACCTTGACCTTGTTGCCATCTTGCAGCCATGTAATGGCTGCTTTGGCTTTCACTTCAAGATCATGTAAGTCGGTTTGTGGAGTGAAACGAGCTTCTTTAATTTCGACAACTTTTTGATTTTTACGGGCTTCTCGAGTTTTCTTTTGCTGTTCGAAGCGGTGTTTCCCATAGTTCAGTACCTTGCATACGGGTGGTCTTGCCATAGGAGCCACGCACAGTAAATCGAGGTTCTTATCCTCGGCATAGCGAAGCGCTTCATTGCGCGATTTGATGCCAAGAGAATTTCCTGTTTCATCAATCAAAAGAACTTCAGGAAAGCGAATTTTACCATTGACCAGATCGTCATTGTCTTTGACGGGGCCTTTGGGCATGTAGGGATTGTTGGTTGTAGCGATAATTGGACACCTCCTGTGTGTTAAACAAAAAACGAGTGCGCGCGCACCCGTGGTTGATTAGTCGATCATTCCATAAGGAAGGTTCTCCGTGCGTGGACCCATTGCTATTCGCAGTCGGGTGAGAAGCGGGTGCCTCTTCTTTCACAGCATTCGTTTAATGCTCATATACTATAACATTGACGACAAAGGATGTCAAGAAAATAGGTCAATGTTTAATGGTTTCTCCACATATTGATGGAGAAAAGCATCAAGATTGGGAATAATTCAAGACGTCCTGCAAGCATAATAAAGGACAGCAGCAATTTCCCAGCATCATGAAAGCCCGCATAATTGCCGGCAGGTCCCACTGCTCCAATGCCAGGACCGATGTTATTGAAGCATGCTAAGACTGCACTAAAGGTGGTCGCAAAATCAAAACCATTCAAGGATAAAAGTAAGACGGATAAAACAAAGACGATGA
>JBAYCP010000055.1:0-6023 GCA_041668665.1 Bacilli bacterium
GATACAATGACTTCGACACATAGATGGAATTACTGGGAGGTGTAGAGATATGGATGGATGGATTACCGCAGCGTGGCTGGTCGGTGGACTGCTAATTGGTGGTGTAGTCGGATTCTTTGTTGCACGTTATTACTTGAAAAAACAATTGGAAAAGAATCCTCCAATCAACGAAAAAATGATTCGCGTAATGTTTCAGCAAATGGGGCGTAAACCTTCAGAAGCTCAAATTAAGCAAATCATGAATTCAATGAATCAATACAAATAGTCATACTAAAAAAGAGTTCATTTGAACTCTTTTTTTATTTCATCCACGTAATTTTGCGCTCAGTTTTTCGACGAATTCGTTCAATATTTTCACGGTGGCGATAAATTAAAAAGAATGATAGTAAGAATAGAGTCAGTGAGTACCACCAACCTTGGCCGATTCCGAATAGCATCCCCATAGAGACCCACGGAAGCAAACTAATAATAGCAAGCGTAATCGACATGGTGATGGAGGCTAGTGAAACCATCTTTTTCCATTTTAGCATCCCAAAGAAGACCATTACAAATGCAAGACTAAGAATCCAGTTGGTTGACAGAATAAAACCCGCAAAGGAAGCCACTGCTTTACCCCCTCGAAATCCAGCAAATATGGGATAACAGTGTCCAATAACTGATCCTATCGATGCAACCATTAAGGATATTGTAAACCAAATAGTTGTTTCATGGATTCCAAACATCAAAAGAATCCATCGGCTAACCACTATTACTAAAACGCTCTTTAAAACATCGATCGTAATAACTACAACCCCTGCTTTTTTCCCTAATACTCGACCAGCATTCGTCCCACCAAGATTACCCGAACCATACTGGCGAATATCTTTTTGAAAAAAGATTTTACCAATTAGTAGTGAAGTTGGAATGGAACCAATTAAGTATGCTAGCACCAAGCAAACCACTAATGCAACAATTTCCATGGAACACCTTCTTTCTACCGCTTTATTATACATTATTCTGATGAAAAGCCCAGCGTTTTCTTGTATAATAAGAAAGATGAGGAGTGTTGTTGATGTCACAAGATAAAAAAATTAATAAATACTCAGAAGAAAGCATTGAAATACTTGAAGGTTTAGAAGCAGTACGCAAACGCCCAGGGATGTATATAGGTTCCACCGATTCACGCGGATTGCATCATCTCGTTTGGGAAATAGTTGATAATGCCATTGATGAAGCTATGGCAGGTTTTGGCTCAAAAATAATTGTTACTCTTCATCAAGACCAGTCAGTCTCGATTGAAGATTTTGGTCGTGGCATCCCTACTGGAAGGCACAAAAGTGGCGTACCAACTCCACAAGTAGTTTATACGGTTTTGCATGCTGGCGGGAAATTCAACGATCGCACGTATTCCGCAAGTGTGGGCCTTCATGGTGTCGGAGCAAGTGTTGTTACAGCCCTTTCAGATTTTCTTGAAGTCACAATAAACTATGATGGAAAAACCTATCGGCAAACTTATCAAGATGGGGGCAAAAAGATTTCCAAAATGGAACTTTTAGGGGTCAGCGTTCAAACAGGAACCAAAGTACACTTCATGCCATCCAAAAATGTATTTGGAAAAGCGGAATTTAATCGGTCAACTATCGCAGAACGTCTACAAGAAAATGCTTTTTTGCTGCGTGGTGTTGAAATGATTTTAATTGATGAACGTAGTGGAAAAATCGATAATTTCTGCTATGATAATGGACTAATCTCCTTTATTAACTTCCTAAACGAAGGCAATCAGCCCTTACATAATCCTGCTTTTTTTTCCACAACAGTTAATGGCATTGAAGTAGAAGTCGTTTTCCAATATTTGGAAGATTATTACGATGAAAAAATTATCTCATTTGTCAACAATATCAAGACAATGGATGGCGGTACTCATGAGACTGGGCTTCGTACTGCTTTCACACGATGTCTGAATGACTTTGGTCGCAAATACAATGTGATTAAGGATAAAGATAAACTAGATGGAACGGATTATCGTGAAGGCTTAACTGCCATCGTATCAGTAAGAATTCCTGAAAAAATGCTTCAATTTGAAGGACAAACCAAAAATAAACTTGGAACGCCCGAAGCACGGGCAGCCGTAGAAACATTACTTAGCGAAAAATTCAGTTACTATTTAGAGGAGAATAAAGATTTTGCAAATAGTATTCTTTCCAAAGCCCAGCGCGCTTCCCAAGCACGCGAGGCTGCTAGAAAGGCAAGAGAAGAAGCACGATCGTCCAAGCGAGTAAAAACCGAGAAACTCATCAGCAAAAAATTAACACCCGCACAATCCAAAAAAAGCATCGATTGCGAACTGTTCTTAGTCGAAGGGGATTCAGCTGGTGGTTCGGCAAAACAAGGGCGGGACCGAGTTTTTCAAGCAATTTTGCCCCTTCGAGGAAAAGTAATTAATTCCGAGAAAATTGGGCTTGATGAGTTGCTAAAAAATGAAGAAATATCCACATTGGTATACACCATTGGTGCAGGAGTTGGAAAAGATTTCAATCTCAAAGACTGTAACTATGGAAAAGTAATTATTATGACCGATGCTGATACTGATGGTGCACATATTCAAGTATTATTGCTGACTTTTTTCTTTCGCTTTATGCGTCCCTTGATTGAGGCCGGTCGTATTTTTTTAGCGCTTCCTCCACTATACAAGGTATCGAAAGGCACCTCTAAGGGTGAGAAATTCCTTTATGCATGGGATGATTTAGGATTAGAAGAAGCTAAGGCCACCATTGGCAATGGCTATGCGATTCAACGATACAAAGGACTTGGAGAAATGAATGCGTCACAATTATGGGATACTACAATGAACCCCAAAACACGTGCTTTGGTGCAAGTATCCATCGAAGATCAGGTACTAGCCGAACGAAGAGTAAGCGTATTAATGGGTTCTGATTCTCAAATACGTCGGCAATGGATCGAAGAAAATGTCAAGTTTACTTTAGAAGATCCATTTATGAAAGGAGAAGATTTATAATGACTCAATCATTGTATAACTACTCCCTAGAATACGTAATGGGCGAACGATTTGGTCGATATTCCAAATATATCATCCAAGATCGGGCTCTACCTGATGTGCGTGATGGACTGAAACCTGTTCAAAGGCGTATTCTTTTTGCTATGCATGTCGACGGTAATACGGCGAATAAAGCTTTCCGTAAATCAGCAAAAACGGTGGGATATGTTATTGCTAATTATCATCCTCATGGCGACACTAGTGTCTATGATGCTATGGTTCGGATGTCACAATGGTGGAAGCAGAATGTTCCGCTAGTTGACATGCACGGGAACAATGGTTCGTTGGATGATGACCCAGCCGCTGCGATGCGATACACCGAAGCCCGACTTTCCTCCATAAGCTCAGAATTATTACGTGATATCGAAAAAGATACAGTTCCTTTTGCTCTAAATTTTGATGATACCACGGAAGAGCCCACAGTATTACCTGCTCGTTTTCCAAACTTGCTGGTGAATGGAGCTAAAGGTATCGCTGTTGGTATGGCTACCTTTATTCCTCCTCACAACCTTGGAGAAGTGGTGGCCGCTACCATCAAGCGTATCCAATCGCCTCAGTGTTCCTTGGACGAACTTATGTTACTTCTTCCTGGTCCTGATTTTCCAACGGGCGGAATTATCCATGGCTTAGAAGGAATTCGTCAAGCGTTCACAGATGGAAGTGGGCAATTTCAAATTGAAGCTAAGACTTCTTTTGAAAACCAAAAAACTCGCACTAATTTGGTAGTAACCGAGATTCCTTTCGACATCATAAAGTCAGATCTTGTTGCTAAAATTGATTCCATTCGAGCAGCGAAAGAAATTGATGGAATCCTGGAAGTCCGTGATGAAACGGATCGCACTGGACTTCGCATCGTAATCGAACTGCAAAAAGATGCTGATCATGAAGCCATTCGAGATTATTTGATGAAGAAAACTGATTTAACAAGCAAGTATAACTATAACTTGGTTGCAATTTGTGACAAGAAACCTCGTCGGTTAGGTTTGATTGATGTACTCGACTACTATATCGCCCATCAAATCGAAGTGATTCGCCGTCGTTCGGCATATGATCGCAACAAAGCCCAAGCTCGACTCCATATTGTTGAAGGTTTAATCACTGCAGTATCCCATTTGGACGAAGTGATTCGATTAATCCGTTCGAGCAAAGATAAAGCAGAGGCGAAAAAATTATTATGTAATGCTATCTCCCTCGATGAAGAACAAGCTGAAGCCATCGTAATGTTACAACTTTATCGTCTATCCTCGACTGATATCATTGCATTGCAAAGCGAACAAAAACAACTTAGTTCATTAATTAAAAAGCTCAATAACATTCTCGATAATGATCATCTTTTACGCGAAGTTTTAATTGAAGAATTGCGTGAAATTGGCAATCATTTTTCCGAGCCAAGAAGAAGTGAAATCGGATCCGATGCCATTCAAGAATATCGCATCGAAGAAAAGAAACTGTTCGCAAAAGAAGATGTCTTTATTGTCGCAACTCGCGATGGGTATTTTAAACGAACCTCATTGAAATCCTACCAAGCAAGTGAATCAGAGCCAGGATGCAAAAATGGCGATTTAGTTATCGCCTCAGGTCCTGCTAATACTGCAGATATCTTGTTGGCGTTTACTGAAAAAGGGAACTACTTGTATATCCCTATCAACGAACTTCAAGATATGAAATGGCGCGATGAAGGGAAACATATTAGTAGTTTCATCGCTATTAATGGCAACGAAAAAATTCTTCGTGTGTTTCTTATAAAAGAAATGGATCAAGAAGTGGAAGGTCTCTATCGCAATATCAATGTTGTACTTTGTAGTCGCAAAGGAAGAATCAAACGAACCGCTCTTGCAGAGTTTGACGCCAAACGTTATTCGAAGCCATTGACTTGCATGAAGCTTAACGAGGATGATACTTTGATTGGCGCAGAGATCTGTGATGGCGACACCATGTTCTTATGTGCCACAAAATTGGGTAAGCTAAGTTATTATCACGAAACCGAAGTCAGTATCATTGGGATTCGCACGAATGGTGTTATAGCAATGAAACTTGATAAAAACGATGAAATCGCCGATTTCCGAGTTCAGCATCGCTCAGAAAACAATAATTTCCTCTTAATTACGCATCGAGGCGGTTATAAAATGATAAGCCCATTAGGATTTCTTGCTGGAAAGCGGTTATCCAAGCCCCAAATCATCTATAAATATTACCGCTCCGAGCCCCACCATCTTGTTACACTCATGAACTATACTGAGAATACTCCCTATTATTTATTAAGCCAAGATCGCGGTCAGCAGCTTATCCAACTTGACCCCACAAAGGCAAGCCCATTAGGAAAAAGCATTCGAAGCCAACTGAAACTTGACCCTAGCGATGAGGTTCTGGCAGTAACAAGTTGGAACCTGTATACCGTGGATCCAACTTATAAACTATATCAGCCGAAAGAAAAGCCCGTTGTTCCTTCTCCAACTAAAATTTCCATTGAACCAGAAGTAGAAAAAATCTCACTTTTCGATCTTATGGACGAACTTTAGAGACTTATTGACCATTTTTCTTTTCATTTATTCATATTTTTAATACAATAGAAGTAGAGGTGAAGTTATGATTCTATCGCGATTAATTCCTACTTGGTACGAACCACATCTTCACGATATCAATCTCGATTTCTTGAAGAACAATGGAATTCAAATCGTTTTTTGTGATCTTGATAATACGTTAGTTGCCCATCATCAAGATCTTCCAGATTCTCATGCAATTGACTTCATTAACTCCATTCTTGCGCACGGAATGACTCCTTGTGTGATTTCGAATAATCGCGTAGATCGTGTTTCAACCTTCTGCAAGAATCTTCCCGTTCTTTATCTTGCTTCGACAAAAAAACCACGCCGTTCACGATTAAAGACCTTTATCGAATCCCATCAATTTGACATATCCAAATGTGTCATTATCGGCGATCAACTACTAACCGATGTATGGTTAGCCAATCGCTTAGGATGCCGTAGCA
>JBAYCP010000056.1:0-5841 GCA_041668665.1 Bacilli bacterium
GCAATATCAAAAGCTTCTTTTAAAAGATCCACTGTTTCTTGTAAATTCTCTGGGGCATAAGAAAGAACTCGATAATCGCCATTTCCGCCTCCTCGTGTAATTTGTTTATAATCTGCTTGGGAAGGTTGAATTCCTCCTAATCCCGGACCTCCACGCATAACATTAACCAGTACACAAGGCAATTCAGCACCAGCGATGTAACTGATTCCTTCTTGCATGAGAGCAATTCCAGGAGAAGAAGAAGAGGTCATGACTCGAAACCCTGCACCCGCAGCACCATAGACCATATTAATGGAAGCTACTTCAGATTCGGCCTGTAAGAAAATTTTGCCTGCCGCCGGCATGGCTTCTGATAAGTATTCTGGGATTTCATTTTGGGGGGTGATTGGATACCCAAAGAACGCTTCGCATCCTCCTAGCATGGCGGCGCGAGCAATCGCTTCGTTTCCCTTCATTAAGAGTTTACTCATGCTTAGGTTCCTCCACTTCTTTTGTAACAGTAATGACTGCATCGGGACACATCAATGCGCAAAAGCCACAACCAATGCACCGTTCAGGCGTGATTACGTCAACTAACGGGTATCCTTTGCTATTAAGTTGATGAGGAGCAGGTTTAAGAATCTTCACAGGGCAGAACGCCACACACAAATAGCAGCCTTTGCAATATTCTTGTGCGAATTTCACGGTTCCTTTTGGCATTGTATTCCTCCTTTAAGACAGCCAAGACTGACGCAAAAATAATTGTAATTCAAGGGGTTCTCCTAATAGAACTGGTTTTTCCCCTTTCATCTTTAGTGGAAATGAATGAAACCGAATAGGAATGTTTAATTGACTTGATACTTCTTTTAGTAGAGACTCTCCATGCAACAAGTCATCCCATGTAGTGGCACGAAGTTGGTTAGTATTATTGACCAATCCTGTAATCGATAATCCTGCACTCTCCTCAATTTGATGGATCATTTGGATGATAGTAGCAGCCGAATGAGTCTTTTCACGATAGACATTTACAATCATAAGATTATCCATCTCCTGAGTGGGAGTCATCGCCTCAAATTGTCGCATTAAACGTGCACCGACGGGATCACCACCAAGATCAACAATCGCGCGGACAGAAGAATCCAAAAAAGGTCGAAATGCTGCGGGAGACACATAGGGCAAATCACTTCCAAGCGCTTGCTTCATGGTTGAGCCGACTGTTTCAATGCCTCGTTTCATAAGCATGTCGGTCATTTCTCGTGATCGGAAATAGGGATTTACGATATCGAGGTCAATCAAAAGATCAACTGGATATTGAATTGCCAAGTTGACTGCAAACTCCGATTTACCACTACCGTAGTGCCCTGCAATGACACAAATACGACGAAGGGGGGATTTCTTCATGGACAATTATTTGGGAATAAAATTGGTATGAATACCAGCAATAGCTGCCATCCGTTGGCGAGCAAACATTTTTGCTGCTTCTTGAGTTGGAATATTTTCTTTTGCGGCAATCGCAAAAATCTCGGTTAATCGATCGGCTATTTTAGCGATATCATATTCAACTGCTGCACGATTATAACCATGTAATTCATGGTAAACATTGATAACTCCACCGGCATTAATAACAAAGTCAGGAGCATAGAGGATGCCACGCTCGACTAACATCTTCCCATGTTTATCTTCATCATCAAGCACATTGTTAGCGGTGCCAGCAATCACTTTTGCTCGAATCATTGGGATTGTTTTATCATTCAAAACCGCACCCAAAGCACATGGAGATAGAACATCAACATCCAGTCCAAAATATGCTTCAGGAGCAACAAATTCGACTTCAGGGTGCTCCCGTTTCATCCGTTCAATATGAGCAGGGTTGATTTCTGAGAAATAAATCTTTTTTGCTTTCGCTGCAACGAGGTGTTTAATCAAATAGTAGCCCGTTTGACCTGCTCCTTGCACGGCAAAAGATAATTTTGAAAAATCTTGATGGCCGAATTTTGCTTGTAAAGAAGCTTTTACTCCATAAAAAGCCCCTAATGCAGTCAAAGGTGATGGGTTGCCTGATTTGCCTTCCAAGCCTACAACAAAATTGGTTTCCATATGGACATATTCCATATCACGCGTGGATGTATTCACATCTTCTGCCGTAATGTACCGACCATTTAAACTTTGAACATATCGACCTAAGGCTCTAAAATATGCCTCACTTTTAATCTTGGTAGCATCACCAATCAAAACGGTCTTTCCGCCTCCAAGGTTAAGCCCTGCAGCAGCGTTTTTATAAGTCATTCCACGCGCCAAACGTAATGCATCCGTTTCAGCGGCTTCTTCACTTTCGTACAGCCAAAGACGGGTCCCGCCTAATGCTGGACCGAGTGTGGTGTCATGGATGCAAGTAATCCCTTTTAGACCAGTTGTTTTGTCATAAAAATGAATCAGCTGTTCGTATCCGTGACGTTCCATGTACTCGAATATTTTCATATGATCCTCCGTTATTGTGCGGTTGCATCTGCAACCGAAATGTACTTTTATTATACTGGATATAAGATTAAAAAAGAAGAGCAGGCCTCCTCTTTTTTAATCGTTATCACGAAAAATGCTCGATTGAATAAAGCAAATTTTTATTTCACTTAATTTTGAATGAATCTTTAGCAAGTTCTTCTATAAATGATTCTAGGTATGAAACTTCGAGAAACTCGACATCTCCAGAGTCGCACCAGGCGGTCCATTCTGGTTGTAAAGGCAATGAAACGGTCGCATCAATTGAATATTTTTTTGCTAATTCTTCCACATGGCTTTGGCCAAATATCCGATGGGTTTTCCCACAATCCGGGCAAACAAACTCTGCCATATTCTCCACCAAACCTAGAATCGGCAAATGTAAATCTTGAACCATTCGAATGGATTTGCCAACAATCATATCTACTAAAGTTTGAGGAGTAGTGACCAGAACAACTCCAGCAATTGGAAGTGACTGAAACACCGTTAAGGCAACATCTCCTGTTCCAGGCGGCATATCAATAAATAATACATCTAAATCTCCCCATTCGACCTCACCCCAAAATTGTTTAATAATTCCCCCAAGAAGGGGGCCACGCCATAAGACTGGGGCATCCGGTTCATCTAATAGTGCATTCATCGAAACAAATGGAATTCCCGTTTTACTAACAAGAGGAATCCATCCATTTTCACTGGCATACAGCTGTTGCTCAACACCAAATAGTTTTGCAATCGATGGGCCGGTGATGTCCGCATCCATTACCCCCACACGAAACCCTTTTGCCTTCATATGTGCAGCCAACAGAGCGGTTATAGTTGATTTTCCAACTCCGCCTTTACCACTGGTCACAGCGATTACTTTTTTAATTGAACTCCCCACATGCAAAGTAAATTTAGGTACTTCCATCTTTTTTGTTGCATTCATTTACATCGCTCCTTATGGTGTCAAGTGTACCACGAAGAAATGCAAAAGAAAAGTTGATAAAAAAAAGAGGGGGTAGCCCCCTCAATTGGTCCAGATTATGCACTCCATATCATTCAAGAAACCCCCCATGATTCAAGAACAACATGCAACACATTAATCTGAGGCACCGGCGATGATATGCCGGTCCAAAGGGTATTATCCCTTTTGGCGATATTGTTGAGGAAACGGAATCCTCTAATATCATTCTAAATCATTTGTACAAGAAGACCATAGACAAAAACAGTGAACGTCAAATTATAACACTAATAAGAATTAATCCATGTCAGATGTTGGACGCAATGCCGAGAAATAAAGCGATTGACGAAGATACAATTCATTTTGGCTAACAACAAATTTCCACAAATAATTTTTACAAGCTTTTAAACTTCGGGCTCCGCTTCGATAGGAATCGATCAACTTATTGAATCGTATTCGTTCTTTTTCACTCATTTTGTTAGATAGATGACCGAATACATGCCGCAATGCATTTTCTGCTCTTCCGATTTGAATGGGTTCATCAATGGCCGAATCTACGAGATCATAGAATTCCAAAACTGGTGCAATTTGCTTATCTTTCAATAGCATCCGAATGGCTTCATAACGAGTAGGATCATGTTCTAGCACTGCGTATTTATAAAGGGCCCACTCGCGTTCCAAATCTTGTATGGTAGTAGCAGATTGCACCGCAAGATTCGCTTTGACTGCAGACAAATTTTTATCTTTAACCTCTAACATTACATCAAGATCGTTCCGTTGAATTCGACTTAATAATTTCAAAAAGGGAATGAGTGCAATGGTGTCCGAATGAGCCCCAGCCGCTTTGTTAGCATGTTGTTGAGAATAATGAATTTTTTGAACGCCATCCCGTTTTGCCCATGTTTTTCGGGCTAGTTCAATCGCTTCAAGATCTTTGATTCCAGAAGGAGATGGCAACACTTCGTGATGTAAATTATCAAAAACCATGGGAATATCCCATTCAACGGCTAATTGATAGACATCATCAAAAGGATAATTGACGTCATCATTCTCAATTACTAAACGAGCTTTGACTCGTTCTGACAGCGTTCGATAGACTTCTCCAAAGCGCTTCATGGCAGCCAATCGATCCCCATATACTCCTCCAATATGGAGGATGATTTTATGGGAAGCATCAACTCCTAAAGCATCCATAAACTCGGCATGATAATCCAAATCGGCTATGGCCGCTTCCACCACTTCGAAACGTGGTGAATTTAAAACTGTATACTGCCCCGGATGCATGGATACACGGATGCCCTCATGTTGAATGTAATTTCCAATCGCTTGAAGTCGATCCGAAAAGCGTTCTCGCCATGAAAACTGTCGAGCATACGAAGAACCAAAAGGGATAAGGTCCGAACTCATGCGAAACATAAAAATACCGTGAGCACGGTTGTAACGCAATACTTTCTCTAACACGTTTAAATTATGGTCAATGATTTGATATAATTTTTCTTCATTAATGGTCCGTAATAACGCATGTTGCAACTTGGCATTTTCAACACCAATGGTCAAACAGGCATACCCGATTCGCATTATTTACCTCCTAATGCTTCATCGCGGTCTTTTTCTAAAACAACTAAAGCAAAATCGCGACAAGCGCGTTCCATTTGTAAAACAAAGTCTTGAGGAAGATTCTTTGCTCCTTCAAGAATCCATCGACGGACGGAAGCAAGAATGGCATCTGAGAAGAAAATGGCATAAAAGGATGCATCTGGAATTTCTATACTAGAAAACATAACTTGTGCCCGAAACAAAGGCCGCAATAACGTCCCAAAATAAGCCGTAAAAGAATTTGGTCCATCTTCAAGCAATACCCTGCGATAAAAGGCCAAATTTTGATAAAAATATTCGCACAGTTTTAGAATGGTATCCCACTCTATCGAAGAATATTCTTGTTGAAGATTTGCAAATATTTCCGTAAAAAAAATCCAATTGACTAAATCATACTTATCATCAAAATGATAATAAAAAGTTTGACGGTTAATTCCGCAATGCTCTACAATATCGTTCACTTTGATTTTTGAAAATGTATGCGTTGTGAGGAGTTCTTTCAACGCATCTGCAAGGACTTGCTTGGTCGCTAGGGGTTCGGCCATCGGCATCCGGCTCCTCTCATTCGATTGAATCTATTATGTCACATTTTCTCGAATAAAAAAAGCCTATGTTGTATAACGATTCCCATATTCCCGGCGGGCAATCAAAGTGTATTCACGGATGAATAATGTCTTAGCCTCTGTATAGGCTTCTCGATCGGTTCGATATCGTTGTGAAAGTTCTTGCTTTAATAGCGAATACTGTTTGGCCACCTCGGGATGATCAATTAAATAATCGCGAAAGTAAAGTTCATCCCAATCTCCCGGATATCGTACATGCAAATGATA
>JBAYCP010000057.1:0-5830 GCA_041668665.1 Bacilli bacterium
AAGTTAAAGTTGATTTCCGCTCCAAAAAAATCGCCGTGAATGAGATCGCCAAAAAATATGGTGGTGGAGGACACAAATTAGCCTCGGGAGCACTGGTCGACAATTGGGATGTTGTTGATTTTATTCTTGAAGACTTGGACCGTCTTTGTGCGGAGCAAGGAAACGCATGAACCCAGTCCATTATCAGCGATTGCAAGTTGCAATCGAAGCAGCTGAACAAGCAGCACAAATCTTACGATTGTGGCACGAACAAGCGGATTTGGGAATTATTCAAAAAGAGGATAATTCTCCCGTTACTCATGCTGATTTAGCCGCTAATGAAGTCATTCTATCTCTTTTAAAATCTTCCTTCCCAGAAGATGGGATTCTAAGCGAAGAATCACTAGATTCTGAGGAGCGATTCTCCAAAGAGTATGTTTGGGTCATCGATCCTTTGGATGGAACGAAGGATTTTATTGCAAGAACGGGCGAATTTTCTGTGAATATTGCTTTGGTCCATTCGCACCAAGTAGTATTAGGAGTTATTGCGGTTCCCTTGAAGAAAACGATTTATTATGCCCTTCATGGAGAAGGGGCCTTTTGTCGTTATGATGGAAAAGATTCAAGCATTAGTGTTAGCAAGCGATTGGATCATTTAATTGCCCTAAAAAGTAGGTTCCATGTTCGAGAGAATGAAGCGTTATATTTCGCCAATCATCGCGATAAGATTCCGGAAGTTCGAACTTGTGGAAGTGCCTATAAGGCATGTTTAATTGCTTGTGGAGATGCTGATTTAGCCATCAAAATGAGTAGTGGCACCAAGGAGTGGGATGTAGCAGCTTCCGTGATTCTCATTCAAGAGGCAGGGGGCGTCTTTCTAACTCCATATGGAGAGTCATTAATGTTCAACCGAAAAGACGTTGTCAATCGTGAAGGATATTTAATCATGAATGCGTTACATAAGGACTTAATATGTTTGAAAAAATTATGAAACTTTTTGTGGTGTTTGTTGAGAATAAATTGCGTTTGTGATATTCTAAAATAGAAACGAGGGATACGTTGAATGCAGACTACTACCTACGATGTTGTCGTTGCTAAAACTTTTCCTAGAATTGGTGCATACTTACTCGATGGTATTATCATTTTTTTGCTTTTCGTCGTCTTTTATAACTATGTAATGTATCCCATCGCAAAGCAACTTTGGTCCGTCGATACTCTGGAAGCAGAATATGTGGGTCACATGAAAAATTTTGGTATTATTGTTGAACTTCCGGATACCACAACGGAAGATCCTAGTGATACTTATGATTATAACCTTTACGGTATTTCTAATGCCGAACAATATGCTGAATTATTCCCTGATGCTGTAATGACCTATGACGAGTTTTTGGTAGATTTAAACAATAAAGCAACACTGTTCTATGCAGATGAGGAAGCCTCCGGAGTGGAAACTCTCTTATCGGTTTATAACCTTGTACAAATTGCAATTTCGTTTTTAATCTCTCAAATGCTCGTTTTTTATATCGTTCCCCTTATTTTGAAAAATGGTCAAACCCCAGGAAAGAAAATGATGCATTTAGGTCTAGCAACTCCAGAGGGATTAATCATTCGGAATTGGCAATTGTTTGCACGTTTCCTCATTGGGATTTATGCAGTAGAAACCATACTTAGCATTGCCACCTATATGATGTTCGGTTTACCATTACTCCCGCTTTTAATCTCTGCGATTATGGTTCTGCTTACTCGCCGTCATGTCGCATTACACGATTTGATTGCTGGTACAGTGGTTGTTGATCTTAAGCAAACATTGCTCTCCAACACCCTTGAAGAGCGCCAATTTGTAGAGCCTAGTCGAGCCTTCGAGCCGATATCACCATTGCTACACAATGAGCCAAGCTCAACAGAAGATAAACAAGACGTGTAGAATAGACTAGGAGGGTATTACCTTGGAAGTAGTATTAAAAAATTTAACGAAGGAATTTGTGGATCGAAAAGGAAACAAGACTGTTGCAGTCTCCAATTTTGATACTGTAATTCCCTCTGGCAAACTGATTGGTTTGCTAGGGCCATCCGGATGTGGGAAATCCACAACTTTATACCTAATCGCTGGTTTGCATAAAGCAAGTGGCGGTCAAATCTTTTTTGGAGATACCGATGTAACCAATTTAGCGCCAGAAAATCGCGGGATTGGTTTGGTATTCCAAAACTATGCACTTTATCCCCATATGACGGTTCGCCAAAATATTATGTTCCCACTGGAGAACATGAAGTTGCCACGAAAAGAAATCTTGGATCGAACCCTCCAAATGGCAAAACTTGTAGACATTGATAAATATCTTGATCGAAAACCTAAAGAGTTATCCGGGGGTCAACAACAACGGGTAGCCATTGCAAGAGCTTTGGTTAAAATGCCAAAAGTATTATTACTTGATGAGCCTTTGTCCAATCTAGATGCGAGACTACGTTTACAAACTCGCGAAGAAATCAAACGTATTCAACGTGAAACTGGGATTACCACCATCTTTGTTACTCATGACCAAGAAGAGGCCATGAGCATCTCCGATGAAATTATTGTTATGAGTGCGGGGGAGATGCAACAAAAACAACCTCCTCAAGAAGTCTATGATGATCCCGCTAACCTATTTGTTGCAAAATTCTTAGGGAATCCTGCCATCAATATTTTTGAAGGTTCCATTCGAAGTGGAGTTTTATTCTTGGGCGAAACCAAACTCGATAACTCCTATGAAGGAGAAGACCGCAAAGTTTTAGTGGGGATTCGTCCTGAAGCTTTTATTCCTGATGATAAAGGACAACTTGAGATTGTCATTGCTTTTATTGAACACATTGGCCGTGACATCTCGATCATTGGACACGCAAAGGGGCTTGAGTCCAAAACTCGGATCATTATTCCTGCCGAGCACAAACATCTTCAAGAAGGAGATACCGTTCGTTTCAATTACCGTAGCAAATACGTATTTGAAGTGGATGGGAAGCGTATTCGCTAATGATTGAAGATAAACGGGCGGGCTGGAAGGCTTTAATTGCACTTGCCCCTGCAATGGCGTTCCTACTCCTCTTTATGTTTTTCCCTTTGTTTAATACTCTCATCATGTCTTTTTTGGAACGCTTTCGTTTCAAAAGTGGCGGTGGATTATTTGCTTGGAATCAAAGTTTCCAATCCATAGGGTTTGGAGAATATTTGAATGTCTTACGGAACCCTCAATTCTTGACTGCCTTGAAGAATACCTTCATTCTTGTGATTGTATCCGTTCCTATTTCGGTAAGTTTATCTTTATTGGTTGCGGTAGCTCTTAATAAAATTAAACGCCTACAAGGGCTCTTCCAAACCATCTTCTTCCTCCCTTATGTAACCAATACCATTGCATTAGGGATGGTCTTCAAAGTTATGTTCTCTACAAACAACGGCCTCATTAATACCATTTTGAAAGCAATTGGAATGGCTCCCGTTGCGTGGCTTACGGATGCTACTGCCGCAGGATATTGGTCCGCACTAGCTGTCATTACGATTTACACCGTATGGAATGGGATGGCTTTTAAGATTCTTGTTTTCCTTTCAGGCTTGCAAAGCATTGATAAACAGTATTATCAGGCTGCGCAACTCGACAATGCCTCTCGTGCTAGAGTATTTTGGCGAATTACCGTACCTCTTCTTTCTCCGATGATTGCTTATGTCATCATTACATCCTTTATTGGAGCATTTAAATCTTATACGGATGTAATCGCCGTATTTGGTGCTGGAGACCAAGTCTATGGTCCGCCGGGGTCACCATTTATGTGGATTACCGTTGTAGGTTTTATCTACAAGTCATTAAAAGGTGGCTTAATGCTACCGGGTTCCCTTGCTCGAGCCTCAGCCGGGTCGGTCATTTTGCTAATTATCATCTTGTTTTTCACCGTTATTCAATTATGGGTCAGCAAGAAGAAAGTGCACTATTAGGGAGGTGAAGTGACAATGGAAGTAACCGAATTATATTACAATGATCCGAAAGAAATTCGCAAGTTCAAAATTAAAACAATCGTTTTCCAAGTGTTGCTTTATCTTTTCCTTGTCTCTGTGGCAATCTTCATTTTAATCCCCTTTTATTGGATGATTATTACTTCATTAAAAACGAAGATTGAAGTCGATTTAATGGTACCGACCTTCTTTCCTCAAGAGGTGGCATGGTCCAACTACTCCCAAGTCTTTACCCAAGTCACTTTATTTGGACGGTATTTCTTAAATACCATCTTTGTTTCGGTCTGTACCACTGCACTTGTTGTGTTTACGACTGTAACGGCAGCATTTGCCTTTGCTCGTCTTAAATTCAAAGGAAAAGAATTGATTTTTGCTTTGTTACTCATGACCATGATGATTCCAGGCGAAATGTTTGTTATCACAAACTATATGACCGTATCTGTCTTTAAATGGACTGAGACTTTCCAAGCATTGATTATTCCTTTTGGCGTTAGTGTCTTCTATATCTTCTTCTTGCGTCAAACCTTTCAACAAATCCCTAATGAGTTGTATCTTGCCGCAAAAGTGGATGGCATTGGAGACTTTAAGTATTTATGGAAGATTATGATCCCCATTGCCATGCCCTCCATTGTCACCATTATTATTCTTGGATTAATGGGGGCTTGGAATGCTTATATTTGGCCTCAATTGGTTGCTAACAATGGTCCTTTACGGATGATTGCGAATGGTCTTATGGTGGCCTTTACGACAGAATTTAGTAGTGAGCCCCAACTTCAATTAGCCGCCTCCACTTTAGTGACATTACCATTATTTGCCTTCTTCGTTATCTTCCGCAAATACATTATGCGTGGCGTATCGCGCAGCGGAATCAAAGGGTAGAACCATCAATTTGATGTGTCTATAAATAAAAAGAAAGGGAGAGATTAGATGAAAAAGAAATTAGCCTATTTCATGACCACATCTGCAATGGCCATTGCGTTGACGGGTTGTGGAGCAACTAGTTCAAGTAGTGTAAGTACTAGTTCAGCGAGTTCCTCATCTTCCACTGAATCTTCAGTGCAAGTAGATGAACTAACTGCGACTTACAATGAACTGATGGCTCGTACCGCCTCGAACCAAGTAGCGATTGACATGTGGCACTCCTTCGGAACTGGTCCGACGCCGTTTCTAGAAGCGGCAGTCGCCGATTTCGAAGAACTCTTTCCAATGATCGACGTCACCTTAACGTCAAAAGGTGGCTATGACAACTTGAAAAAAGCTGTTACATTGGAAATTTCGACTGGCAATACTCCTGATGTTGTTATCGGCTATCCCGATCACTTTGCAGAGTACATTGCTGGAGAGATTATGGTTCCGCTTGATTCCTATATTGATAGTACGAATGAAGACATTGGCATTGACATCAATGATTTCCATTCCTACTACATGACCGAAAATCGTCAGTTTGAAGTCGGGAAGACCTATGGACTACCTTTCAACAAATCGACCGAAGTCTTCATTTACAATAAGACCTTCTTTGATGCTCACGAGATTGAAGTTCCGACTACTTGGACAGAAGTTCAAACAGCTGCACAAACTGTGTTAACCACTGTACGGGCTGTGATTAACCAAACTCCCGATGGAAACGGTAAGAAAATTGATGCAGTGAGTGGTCTAGACTTTACAAATGTAACTGTCGAAGATTTTTATCCCATGTCCTACGATTCTCAAGCCAACTTCTTCATTACCATGATTCGTCAATGGGGTGGAGTCTACACTGAAATCGGCGATAGCTATGAACAAGGCTACATTCGCTTTGACAGCGCAACCACTCGTACGGCGATGTCATTCTTCCAAACCATGTATACCAATCATTTATTTGCTCCTCCTCAAGCT
>JBAYCP010000058.1:0-5784 GCA_041668665.1 Bacilli bacterium
GTGCTTGACGCAAGGTTTTCATCATTGTATGTAGCCGAGTCAAACCATCAAGCCCTGGCAACGCCAAAGAACGTACTTCTTCATAGTGATAACCATATCGTTGATAAAGCGATTGTAAGGCCTCGGTCAATGAGCGACCTTTTTGAGCATGATCAAGCGCCATTTCTGCAATCATTAGACTTGCTTGCAAGGCATCTTTATCGCGAGTAAATGGTGCCAATAAAAATCCATACGATTCTTCGTATCCAAAGAAGAATTCATCTTCCGCTCCTTCCAAAGCGGCAGCCTCTAAGCCAGCAATCTTTTTACCAATGTATTTAAAACCAGTTAAGGTTGCCTCGACTTGAACGCCATAGGCACGGGCGATGGTCCGCCCCAATCGTCCCGTCACAATCGTATCAAACACCACTTGATGGCGAAGGGAGACGTGCTGTTTTTTCGCTTGTTCCAACAAATATGCAAGCAACAAAGCACCCATTTGATTGCCGGTAAAATAAGTGACACGTCCATCCTTTAATCGTTCCGCCACTCCTACTCGATCGGCATCAGGGTCCGTCGTTAGCACTAAGGATGCTTGAACCTTTCCTGCGAGTTCGAGGGCTTTGGTATAAGCGACTTTTTCTTCAGGATTAGGACTTAATGTTCCAGAAAAATCAGGATCGGGTAGGGCTTGCTCAGCGACGATATGCAAGGGAAAACCAGCGCGTTGCAATAAGGTTTGAACACCAACAAGTCCGGTACCATGTTGAGGAGAATAGACAATTGGAAAGTGACTCGCATCCAGTTGGGGTTGACGACGAATGGCATAGACTTCTTGCCAGTACGCCTCATCAATCTCAGGTCCCAACACATAAAGATAGGGAGCCGTAAAGCGCGTCTCATAGGTAATGCTTAACTCATCGTCTACCTCATCATAAAGCGCAACAATGCGTTCAATTTGATCCGGCAGCAATTGGCAACCATCGGCATCATATACTTTGTAACCATTGTATTCTTTGGGATTATGCGAGGCTGTAATGACAATGCCACCTGCTGCTTTTAAATGACGCACAGCAAACGAGAGTTCAGGCGTCGGGCGTAAGCCATCAAATAAATAGACCCGAATGCCATAACTTGCAAGCACATGCGCGGCTTCGTCACTAAAAACATCCGAATAACGTCGGTTATCATGGGCAATGACGACCCCTCGGCTGGCAGCTTCCGGAAGGTAACGCAATAAATACAATGCAAAAACAGCGCTCGCCTTGCGAACCACATAACGGTTCATTCGATTGGGACCAGGTCCCAATACTCCTCGTAACCCCGCCGTACCAAACTCGAGGTCACGAGAAAAGGCGTCGGCAATGAGCGCCTCATCGTGCCAACTTCGAAGGGTCATGGCAAGATCGGGATCAAGTTCCGCTTGAAGCCAACGCTGATAACGTTGCTGATAACTCATGAATTATTTCGCCTCGGTGGATGTGGCATTGGCTTCTTGATACGTCAAAGTATCAATTTCACCAACTGTTTTCAGCCATTTCTCCACGGTATCACCATTACCCAAATAATATAGCCAACCAAAGAAGAGCAAATCTTGTTCCATCGTACGGGCAAAGGCTTTGAAAAGCTTGCGATGGGCAAGATAGCGATAGAAGTCGGTGACCGAAAGAAAGCGACGGTTTTGGAATCGATAAAACTTTCGCTCGGACAAATAATACCCAAGCGTCACATAGGCGACATCAGCATTGGTATCCAAATAGCGCTCCGTAAAAAGAACGCCTTCATAGATTTCGGGGCTTGAAACATCAATCTTTTTCAATTTGACATAAAAGCTCATCAGTTGATGACGCATGGCTTCGACCAACAAATCCTTTTCTGCCTTCCCTGCAAGGATCGCTTCCCCAAGCGTACGGATTTCGCGGTGGGCGATGTCGCGATAGCTAAAGGGTAAATTGGGATTTAAGTCGTATTGGAGATAAAAGAGCAATACTTCAGGGGATAGAAAATCACGTTGATAATTAATGAGTTTATCAGCCATTGGTTCATCAACAGCTTGAAGGGCTCGTAACAAACTTCCATCCGTTAAGACTTCCATGGCATCTTCAAAATTCGAGGAAAGTGCCTCTCCTAATTGTTCTTGGGTTAATATAATCTTCGCATTAGGATCAATGACATACGAGCGTTGGGTTTCTAACTTTTCAAGAATCTCTTTTAAGGACCACATCTTTGCCACCTCCTAAAGCAACTGCAAGATTTGTGCCATAACAATGGCAACGCTTGCGAGTACTATGCCTGCAAAGGCTATGTTATGCAGCACCAAGAACGCACGGTGCCGCTCAAAATAAAATTCTTTTTCCGAATAAACATAATCAATCAATTCGGAAGTATTATGACGTCGTTGTTCTCCAATCACCGCAACCTTATGGATGGAAGTTGTAATCTTCCGTGGCATTTTGGTGGCTTGCACCAACTGCCGTTCAAAGGTCTCGCTGATTTCATCCAAGGTATCACTCAACTTCTGTTGTTTGGCAACATTACGACGAAGCGAGGATGCCATCCGGAATGGATAGGTTTTGTAGTGGTGATGGGCGATGGATAAGAATCCATAACATACGGCAATGCCATACACGATGCCCGTATAAATCGTCCGTGGCAACCAATTCAAGGTTCCCAACCGATACGCTTCAGACTGTGGGAAGAATAACAAGAAAACGACGACACCCACGACTAGGATCGAAGTGAAAACATATTGAAATCCAAGACTTTTAAAGGTTAATTTCGCTTTTCGAATCTTCTGAAGCATCAATTTAGAGTCATCAATCATTTCCGTTAAACCCCGCTTGGCTTCCTTATACCAAGCGAATGCTTTGAGCTTAACAACTTTATTCCGGTGGCGTGCAAGGACTCCTTGATGCGAAACAAAATCATCAAAGCGCATCCCTTGAGCACTTATTTCCACACCCACCTGACCAACAGTTTTTACTTCATACGGACGTTCGCCCCCATCGGCAAGATAAGGATTAATCGTGGGCAGCAAACGAATTCGACGATCCAGTTCGACGAGTTCTTGCTCCACTTCAAGTGCCCGTTGAATTGATAAAATCCCATACAAGTCGATATGGTGATAACGTTCAACTACATCCGCTAAAAGTTGAGTGCGAGCCAAGGTTGGCACTACTCGAACGACACGACCATAAAAATCGCTAAAATGAATCTGATCAATCTTTTCGTTGACTCGGGCCATGTCGGTCCCCAACAACAATTCGAATAAGAGGACGGTTTTATCCAATGCTTTCATGGTACTAACCTCCAAACACTGGGAACGGCATACCAGCTGCAGCATCGCTGATTAAGTCGCCCACCACATCAATTTGCAAATAGAATTGGTACACAAAATCACCGCTTAAGTCCAATTGTGTAAGCGGTAAGGTAAACCGAACAAACAATAACACAAGATACGCAAGCACCACGGCCCGCAAGGCTCCAAAAAGAATACCTAGCAAGGGATGATGGACGGTTGCATAATGGGGATTCTTCTTATATTTACGGCGTTCTTTTCCGCCAAACAGAAGGGCAAAAAGACGGACAATAAGATAGAGAATCCACGTCACAACCACTGTAAACAACAAGAGCCACAGGGGCGTTAATTGGATGGTACGATAGGCTTCGGGAACTTGATTCCAAAACCATACCACCCCAAAGGCATCCAATTGGGCCACAATCAAGTCTAGGACTCCCCCAAGATTAAAAAGCAAGGGGGCGCCGACAAGGCCCAGACAAATAAGGAACGTGAGAAACTGCACTCCAATCCGACGTTGGTTCCAGAAAGCGGAACGAATGATCACAACAATCACAAAGAGTGCGAGTAAGACATCGAGGCGAAAAAGATCAAACATATTTATCACCACCGTTTATCTTATTATAGCACACTTATTTTTTCATTGAAAAGGCATTACTCCCTAAGAAATCAAGTACTTTTTGAGCTTCTGGAGGCATAAAATCAGAAAACTCCTTATGATTTAGGTACATTAATGGACCATCCGAAAAATGAAAAGAAATTCGCGAAGCAAATAGAAATTGATGTTTCCACTTGAAATGATGATAGATTCTGCGGTTCCATTCAAAGTCACCATACTTGCGATCGCCCACGATGGGCATCCCACTTGCCGCAAGATGCACCCTAATTTGATGGGTGCGACCCGTAATGATTTCGACCTCAAGCAAGGTATTCTCTCCATATTGTTTCAAAGGGCGGTAGAGGGTTTTTGCGGGCAATCCACGGGGATCCACTCGAACTTCATTTTCCGACGAATCCTTCGATAAAGCAAGATTAATCTCACCTGATTGAGTGACATTCCCCTTGACTAACGCCCAGTAGTACTTACGGATTCCTTCCCTTGTTTTAAAAGCTTTCATCAATTGCTGTTGAACCTGAAGGTTCTTGCCAATCAACACCAATCCAGCCGTATTGCGATCCAACCGATGGGCAGGAGCCGGAAGATAGCCGCTTGCGAGGGAAAAGTCTTGACCGTGTTGAGTAAAATAGGCTAAAACTTGATTCGCCAAAGTATCTCGTTGCTGCTCGCCATCGGCCTGCACCAACAATCCACTTGGTTTGGATACGATCAATAATTGATCATCTTCATACACCACTCGAAACGTGATTGATAACGTCTCCCAAGAGCGCTCGATAGGAGGAGCTTCTCCTTCGAGACTGGCATAGATGGATACCTCATCGTCGGGTTGTACCAAATAAGATGCATCGACAGCTTTCCCATTGACTTTTATATCTTTTTTTCGAAACAGACGATAAAAAAAGGATAACGGAAGGGCGG
This sequence comes from Bacilli bacterium, assembly GCA_041668665.1. Classification (GTDB taxonomy): domain Bacteria; phylum Bacillota_I; class Bacilli_A; order RFN20; family UBA1709; genus JBAYCP01. The sequence goes on from JBAYCP010000058.1 coordinate 4,815, forward strand.
GATAACATTTCCTTAAATATTTATCAATGCGTTGCGGGGCCTCAAAAGGACGTACAGTTCTGCGTTCCACTATTCGTGTTCCTCCCATACTAAAGGGCGTCCCCAGGCATCGACAGGATGGGGATTGCGTGCAAGCATCAACCCTTCGACAATTGCCCATATAATGACTGGAATCAGAAGAACTCCAAAACTCAATACGGATAACCCTATTTGAATATAAAACATTTTCTTATTGCCAAGATAGAGATGGTGCAAGCCAAAACCTCCCAATACAAAAGCTAAAAATAAAGCCACATTCCGCAATCGAGGTTTTCTAGGCGTCTTAGGAGCCTCGGGAACCAAGGGCTCGTGGACGAGTTTGGTACCACATGACGTGCAGTAAACGACATCCTCGCGTGCTTCTTTACCACAAGTGGGACATTTGAGCATCGTCTCACCTCCATTTATTTCGTTGCTATCATACCATGAACCCAAGCGAACCGCAATTTATCTTGCTTTCTAAAAACTTGATTGATTTCTAATGACAAATCAGGAGGTGTATTGTATAATGATAACGCGTCTTTTGGAGGAATACCCAAGTGGTTGAAGGGGCTGGCTTGGAAAGCTAGTAGGCTTGTAACAGGGCGCTGGGGTTCAAATCCCCATTCCTCCGCCATAGAATTTTAGAGATTTGAAATATTCTTTCAAATCTTTTTTTTATTTGGTATATTTACGATAAGGCTTTTAATGGAGGGTTTCATGAAAAAATACATTTATCTAGTATTAGGTTTTGTTCTATTGCTTTTATCTACAATGTTTATTATCTATCAATCAACTAAATATCCTAATAACTTTTTATATGATTTGGGAGGTTACTATAAGAACAATCAAATTTTGACAATGTATGAATCAAACAATCAAATATATGCTTTAGTAAGAAACAATGAAATAACATTTGATGCCATTGATGATGATAACTGTGTAGATGATA
>JBAYCP010000059.1:0-5766 GCA_041668665.1 Bacilli bacterium
ATACTGCTTGCAAACGGTGCTGTGTTTCGAATCCAAATGACGAAAAATATAAATAATTGGGCTTCTCAAGATCTAAGTAACAATGCTGGATGGATTGGCTATCAAATAGGTTCTTTTCCCACGCTTCATAATCTTTTTGGAAAAAAATCTGAGCGGCAGGAATTCCACTCATCAACGATGCTTCTTCCTTGGTAATACGCTTGCCAATCCATTTTTCGTAGTGACTATCGTACTCATCAAGGAATAAGAAGCTTTCACAATCTCCTCCAATTTTAACCATAGCTAGTGTAATGTTGGCTTGACGAAGCCCTGTTAAGTAAAAAAAGTTTTTGTTCACTTGATAGGGATACGATTGATCGGCAGTACGGTGACGTAGTTGACCAGAAGACAATACGACCATGGAATTGGATTTTATCTTATCAAAAAGACGTGACCGATTCCCTTGAAAAAAATCTACCATATGGTCCACTCCTTTGCGTTTGAAACTAGCGCCATTGTAGCATAAAAATTGATAGACAACAACAAAGAGCCATTCTTTCTTGTTGGTTTCTATTTGGCAATCATGCTACAATAAATCTATCGTAAAATGAAGGAGTTGATACAATGCCTAGTGGACCTTCTCGAGCAAAACCAGAGTGGAGATTGATGCTCCGATCTTTAGGAAATTATCTTGAGTTAGATAATGATGAAAAGCGTGGATTCCCTCAACCTCCTCTAGTTAAAGAAGCACAAAGTTCAGTAATAATTGACCTACCAAGAACCTTTGATCTTCTTGTTCCTCACGCAGATCTCTTGACTCTTTTTCAACAAAGAAGATCGCACCGGCTCTTTACGGGTACTGCTATCTCTTTGCTACAATTGTCCTATTTGTTATGGAACACACAAGGAATAAAAGTCGTAAAAGGAAATAATTATGCAACACTTCGCACTGTGCCCTCTGCTGGGGCTCGACACGCACTAGAAACCTATTTAATTATTCGCTATGTTGATTCAATTGCTCCAGGTATCTACCATTATCTTCCTCTCACACACCAGCTGGAGCGATTCGCTCCTCTTGAAGGATTAACCATTGATTTAGCTTATCAAGCAACCCAAAATCGTCCATGGGCAGATCTAGCGTCCGTTGTCTTTTTTTGGAGTGCGACTCCGTATCGCATGGAGTGGCGATACCCCGATGACGCCATTAAAGATATCCTTATTGATGTTGGTCACGTTTGTCAAAATCTCTATCTCGCTAGCGAAATTCTCGGCCTTGGGACGTGTGGGATTGAATCCTACTCACAAGAAAAAGCCGATCAACTGTTCCAACTCAATGGCGTAGATGAATTAATTATCTATGCAGCGCCGGTGGGGCAAAAAACTCATCGAAAGTCTTCCGAAAAATAGGACATCTTATAAAAAACTCCCTAGCTTGAACAAGCGAAGGAGTTTTTAAAACGCAGCGATTGATACGACAACATCACTTATCGAAGAGGCCCTTCTTGAATGCGCTTAAAACCGCGTACATGGTCAACTGGAACGGTAAAGACAATGCCAGTACCAGGTTTATCCAAAGAGCCAATGACACGCTCTACCGCTTCAAAAAGTGGCTCGACTTTTTCGTCTTCAATAACCAAGAAAATGGTCTTATTCTCGGAACGTAGACTTTCAGTCCAAACTTTTATTGAGGCAAAAATTGATGATTGCTCGGGGTGAAGGTCATGCAAAACGCTATTCATCCCCTGGGACGCAATAATGGTTGCTCCTCCAACGTCAAAATCTTGAAAGGTCTTTAACAAATCATCTAGATAATCCTCATTATTCAAAACGATAATCATCATTTTCATCCTATCACCTCTTGGTATAACTATATCAAATCCTAGTATAGAAAAAAAGAAAGATTTTTTTCGCCAAAATTCCATTTTTGTTTCTTCTATGATATTATGGTAAGGCTGGAGGGATGATCATGCGCTATCCAAAATTCTTAACTTCTCATGGCCGAATTGGAATTGTATCTCCTTCTTTTGGTATTGAAGGAAATCCTTACCAGCCTCGTTATCAACATGCTTGTCAGATATTTATGACATACGGACATTCGATTGTTGAAGATGAAAATGTCTCTCATGGAATTATCAAAGCAGCTAGTGCTTCCGCAACAGATCGTGCTGAAGCATGGATGAAGAGTTGGGAAGATTCCAATCTTGATGTGCTTTTATCGGCAGCAGGTGGTGAACGAATGATGGAAATACTCCCTCATTTGAATTGGACATTGATTGCAAACTCTCACGAATCTAAATGGTTCATGGGTTATTCGGATAACACCGTTTTAACCTTCCTTCTCCCCATTCTTGCGGATACTGCGGCAATTTATGGCCCTCATGTTCCAGAGTTCGGGATGATTCCGTGGGACCTTTCTCTGTCCGAATCGTACAATTTATTGCGCGGAAAAACCTTGATATTTCATTCGTATCCCTTTTATGAAATTCATGATCAAAAATTCCTACCAGGAAATGCATTAGCTCCTTATAACTTGACTGAACCCACAACCATACGTTCCCTACACAATGAAAAAACATTACATCTCTCTGGCCGGCTAATTGGGGGATGCCTCGATTTATTACCGATGCTTATTGGCACCCCTTTTGATAAAGTGTCCGACTTTATTACTCGCTATTATCATGATGGCTTCCTTTGGTTTCTTGAAACCAGTGATCTATCCTCACTTGCCACTTTACGCTCGTTATGGCAACTCAAAGAGGCGGGATGGTTCCGCAATTGTAAAGGCATTCTATTCGGACGACCCGCCAACCAAGAAACACCTTTTGACGTTACCTTCGAAGATGTTCTGCACGATATTTTTGATGCTTTGTCCATTCCTGTTGTTACGGGTTTAGATATTGGTCATGTGCCCCCCTCTTGGTCCATCATTACAGGAGCAATGGGTGATTTTCTACTAACCGAAGGCTATGCAACTTTGCAAATGATTCTCAAGGAATAGGAGACCATGCAATGAAAAAAGAACATACCCACAAACCACTCATATCCATACTATCCCTCTTTCTTGCATTGGTTCTTTCTGCTTGTGCGCCATTAGGCTCTAGTTCTAGCACATCCACATTAGATTCAAGCAGCCCCCTTCTATCCTCTACTAGCACCGTGGATTCAACCAGTTCTTCTTCCCTAACGACTTCTACATCTAGTGAAACAAGTTCGTCTTTCAACTCAACCTCAAGTTTTATGAGCTCTTCTAGCTATCCATCAAGCATTCAAACCAGTTCAGACATTTCTTCTACCAACTCCACACCACTCCCTATTGATCTGTCCACGTACTATTCTTCTGCCGAAGGGCTCGAAGGGGCTGCTCTTGTAACTGAATTGCATGCCATCATCAATCAAGGCGTAAGGCTAAAAACGTATGGAGAGGCTCGATATCTGTTGGATGATACTGATGCAGACCCCAATAAACCCGGAAACGTTCTTTTAATCTATTTGGGTACTTCGGTATCTGGAACGTGGGATAACGGTGCCACATGGAACCGAGAACATGTGTGGCCCCAATCTTTACTAGGTGTTAGTGCAAGCAATGGTACGGCAAATGCCGCTTCCGATTTACATAATCTAAAGCCATCGAATCCACGCACCAATTCATCAAGAGGGAACAAGTGTTTTGATGACACAGTTTCTTCCATGACCTATGTCCCTCGTGAAGAGGTTCGCGGAGACATTGCGCGAATTCTATTCTACATGGACATTATGTATTCCCATCTAACATTGGTGGACTATGCAACTTCATCGACGCATAGGATGGGGATATTATCAACCTTGCTCCAATGGCATATTGATGATCCAGTCGATGAATTTGAAGAAACTCGCAACGAATCAATCTATGAATTTCAGCATAATCGCAATCCATTCATTGACTACCCTCATTTTGTTGATTTAATATGGTAAATTATTCACACTATCATCGCTATTAGATAACTATATTCTTATATGAATACCAAATATAATTCCTGACAAACATTTTTTGAGAGGGATTTTTTACAATCTATCAAGCGCTTCAAATAAATAAAAAAGCCCTTAATTAATAAGGGCTTTTGCTCACTATGGAGCAGGTGACGGGAATCGAACCCGCATAACAACCTTGGCAAGGTTGTGTTCTACCACTGAACTACACCTGCAATTCACGGCAATAGTTATTATACCGAAACTATGCCGCTCTTGCAAGCACATACTTGTTCTTTTTAAACTTTTTATGCAAGACTATTCAATTTATCGATGAAGTGCTGCTTGGGGCGGAAACCAATTGAACGGTCAACTTCTTTCCCATTTTGAAAGAATACCACATTAGGAATGGATTGCACACGATATTGATAGGCAAGTACATTGAGTTGATCAACATCTACTTTGACTACGACCTTATCGGGCATCGTATTACCAATCTCTTCCATGGCTGGCGATAGCATGCGACATGGGCCACACCAGTCGGCATAAAAATCCACCATAACAACTTTATTTTCCGCCAAAATGCGATTAAATTCTTCAACACTATTTACTTTGATATACATAAGTTCATCCTCCTTGCTTGACACGACTAATATTACCTTTTTCTTACGAAAAAAGCAAAGGTAATGCTTAAAACTCCCGCAATGATTCAAAGCCTTCAAAAATTACATTATCGAAGAAATCAAAGGCTTTGTTATAGGAATCCAAATCCTTTGCGGTGTAAGCAATAATAGGCTTTTTCTTCGATTTCCACCTCCGCATTTTAAAGGTAATAAAATCTAGTTGGGTGTTGAGATAATCCGGACGAGAAATATGATTAAGCAGCATGTGATTTAATAGAAATTTCTGAATAATAGGCAAATCAGTATGATGATAATTCATCACTAATTGTCCACGAAGCCATGTAGGAACATGTTTTGCAAACCATCCTACTAAAAAGGGATTAAAGGATTGAACAACGAATTCCCCTTGGTAATTTTGTAAACACTCCGCAACCAATGGAGGAAGATACTCATTCATCGAAGCTACACTTTTCAATTCAACGATGAGTGGCACTTTCCCTTGAACCAGTTCAAGAACTTCCGAAAAGAGTGGCATACTCACTTCTTTTCCACAGATGAGAAAATCTTTTAATTCTTCGTAAGTAAAATCTTTTACCATTCCCGGCAGCTCACAGACGCGCTGCAAGTCATTGTCATGAAAAACAACGACTTGGTGATCCTTAGAAAGTTGCACATCAAGTTCAATGCCATATCCATATTGTAAGGCTCTTTCAAAAGCGCCAAGTGTATTCTCTGGAAACTCTTGATTGTGAAATCCACGATGGGCATAAGCACTAGTTTTTAAAAATGGAATAGGTCTAACTTTCATGGTAAATCTCCTTTTATAAAGCAAACATAGCAATAACAGTTATGATGTTGTAGGTAATATGTGCATACACTGGAACAGCAAATCGTTTCGTGCGGAAATATGCAATTGCAAAGATGAGAGAAGGAATAAAATAGTGGGGCAAAGTTCTTAAATCTTGCAAAAATGTTCCTGCTGTAATGCTTGGAATCAAATGAATAAGAGCGAAAACAAGCGTCGAAATTAGCATCCCCAGAAGCGGGCTCTTTGGTTCTAGGGTTTTATAGACATAATAACGAAAAATGCACTCTTCCACAATGGGAGCCGCAATGGCGACAAGTAAAAAGAAAACAACAGGTGATAGTTGAGCAAGTTCAATGAGTGATGCTTGATTCGCATTTGTTACAGGTTCCCCAAATAGTATAATATCGATAA
>JBAYCP010000060.1:0-5686 GCA_041668665.1 Bacilli bacterium
AATAACACATCGGGACGACGCAAGGTGGCCATCACCAAGGATAATGCTTGTCGTTGACCACCGGAGAGTACGCCCACCTTGGCGTGGAGGCGTGATTCCAAACCTAAGCCAATTGCCGCCAGCGATTCACTAGCTTTGGCAATGATGTCATTTTTTAACCCCCACCGTAGGCTTGGGACATCTCCTCGACGAGTCGCCATGGCCAAATGCTCAGCCACACTCATATCAGCAACCGTACCGAGCGTAGGATCTTGAAAGACTCGCCCTAAATATTTGGCACGTTGATGTTCGCTTCGACTGCTTAAATCGACGCCATGGACAAGCAAACGCCCTTGATCGGCGGGGAGAGAACCCGCAATGACATTTAATAAGGTGCTTTTCCCACTGCCATTTCCACCAATGATGGTGATGAACTCGCCCGGTTGTACATGTAAGGAGAGATGATCCAGAGCGACCACAGCATCCCCTTGTTGACCCAAAGGGGGAAATACTTTTGAAACATCAATGAGTTCCAGCATGACGCATCCCTCCTTGGACTTTTTTTCGTAAGACAGGCAGGGCAAGAATAGTTGCAACAAGCACAGCACTGAGCAGTTTCAAATCGTTGGGATAAAATCCTGCCGAGATGGCAAGGCCAATAAGTAAATAATATGTAATGGTTCCTAATACTACCGAGATGAGTGAATTTTTAAAACTTCGTCGACCAAACAAGGATTCTCCAATAATGATTGCTGCAATTCCGATAACGATAACCCCTCGTCCCATGTTGATATCTGCGAATCCTTGTTGCTGGGCCAACAAGGCCCCTCCTAAAGCAGCTAAGCCATTGGAGAGCGCCAATCCAATGAGAATCATTCGGTCCGTAGCAACTCCTTGAGCCCTAGCCATTGCGGGATTGGAACCCGTTGCGCGAATGGCACAACCTAGTTCCGTTCCAAAAAACCAGTACAAAGCAAAGGCAACAAGGATCAACAATCCACCCACCATGAGGGCCGTTCCCAGAAATCGATCGGGGAGAAAGGAATGAATCCAACTGAATAAGGTATCTACGCCCAATAAGGAGACGGTTGCTCGACCGGAAAGAACACGTAAGTTGATGGAATAGAGTCCAGTCATTGTTATAATCCCCGAAAGAAGTCCAGGAATTTTTGCCTTGGTGTGCATGAAACCGGTAATGAGTCCGGCAAGTGCTCCTGCAAGAAAGGATGCAAGAAGTGCAAGCACGGGAGAAACCTGTTCCACCAGTAAGGCTGCCATCATGGCACCTCCGAAAGCAAAGGTTCCATCTACGGATAAATCCGAGAAATGAAGGATACGGAAACTAATAAATACACCGAAGCCAAGAAGAGCCCAAATAAACCCTAGTTCTACGGCATCTCGCAGCACAAATTCGAGGCCCATTATTCTTCGTTCTCCGAATCGATGATGCGATCGGCCGAAGCAAGAAAGCCGGCATCAAGCGTGAGTCCAATGGCACGGGCTTGGTCCAGATTAATGATGAGATCAAAATTTGTTAATCCGACGACTGGCAGACTTGCTGGAGTGGCTTCTCCACGAAGAATTTGGACTGCCATTTCACCGGTGAGAACCCCTAATTCATAATAATTAATCCCTAGTGTTGCGGTTCCACCTTTTTCCGCCATGGAACTTTCTCCACAAACCACTGGAAGTTGAAGTTCCGTCGCACGAGTATTTACGATTTCCATGGAGGAAGCTAGTAAATTGTCGGTGGGAAGATACAATGCATCAATTCCAGCATTCGCTAAACTGGTCATGGCTTGTTGGATTTCCCCCGCACTGGTAACTGTTCGTATTTCAACCTCAAGTCCTAGTGCTTCGGCAGCAGAAGAGGCAAGGCTGGCTTGAATTTGAGAATTGTCTTCGCTAGCAGTGTAAAGAATGCCAATGGTGGCGGCATCTGGTACCAAGTCAAGGATTAAAGCAATCTGTTCGGCAACGGGATTCATATCATTCGTACCAGTATTGGTACCGTTAGGAGTTTCCAAGGAAGCAACAAGCCCCGCATCCACAGGATCTGTGACCGCCGTAAAAAGTAAAGGGGTGGTAGTATTGCGTCGTACTTTTTCGTTGGCAATCGCAATGGCGGCAGGCGTAGCGATGGCGAACAATAGATCGGCTTGGCTCACCAATTGACTACTCATGGGTGCTAGTTGCGATTGTTCTGCTTGAGGATTTTGTAAATGAATGCGAAAGTCGACGCCTTCCTCGTATCCAGCCTCTGCCAAAGCATCCAAAAAGCCAAGACGTGAAGCATCCAATGCTCCATGGGTTACATACTGTAAGATGCCGATGTCGATAACGTCATCTTCAGGGGCGCATGCGCTGAGGGGAAGTAAGAGTAGCATCGAAAGTGCAAGAATCCATTTTTGTCGTTTCATGAATGAAACCTCCTTTAATAAAAAAATGAGTGCTACGCGTCGCCGCAACACTCACCGAGGAGAAAGGAGGAAGAATGGTTGGAATGCGGGGCGATGCGTTGGCCGTCGTATCGCCGCGATTCACAGAAAGGGGAGGGTGGAAAGCAAGTGCTACTCCAAAACCGCCGTTTTTCCCTGTCGCAAGGAACAATACGTCGTGGCAATGGAATAGTAATAAAATCGAGAAGTGTTCCAAATATGTGTCATAATAGAAACCTCCTTTTTGATTTTATGGGTCTCATTCTAACATGGGGGTTGAAGGGACGCAACTGCTTTTGAAAAGTTGAAAACGCTTACAGGAAAAAAGCAGAAAAAAGGAAGCGTTTTCACGCTTCCTAACCCTTGTCACATATTTAAATCGAGGTTACCCATAGCTTTTTGTAAGGCGTGGCGCTGGGCAACACGTATGGCCGCGACCGCAGCAATCGCCCCCACAATGTCATCCAAGAAGCAGTGGCAGGCATCTTTTTTGTTTTGAAGAATACTAATTTTACCAGGTTTATTGACATCCATGTTTCCAAAGTTAGTCACACCGATGGTGCCGTAGTTGCCGGCAATGGAGATGGCCAAGGCTTCATCGATGCCAAACAAGCCTAGATCAGAGTAAAGAATACTTTGCAGAGGTTCTTGCAAGAGGTTTCGCTCCGCTAACACATCCACTTGAACGGCAAGTAGAATGGCGTGGAATTGATCGCGTTTATTGAGAATTTCGAGGACCGATTCGCGCATTTCATCGAGCGTGAGATTGTCGAGGTATTTGCTTTGTGCCCAATAGGCAAGACTTGCAATGTCGTCTACGCTGACCCCGCGTTCAGCCAAAACATCAATATTAATTTTTTGCATTTCTTCTTCCGAGTAGACATTGGAATCACTCGGTTTAAAATGCTCGAGACATTTTAAAAGAACCATGATGAATCTCCTTTTTTTTCATTGTAACGAAATCAAAGAAAAAATGCAAATTATGCCTTGGTTTTCCGTTTTATGATGAATGTTAATGCAAAACTTGGTACAATAATATCACCTTTTTGAAAGGAAGTTGATTATGAAGGTTCAGAAGCGTCTTCTTTCGCTGCTCTTGCTCGCGGGTTTGTTGGCAAGTTGCACTCCTCTTGCCTCCAGTTCCAGCGTGCTTTCCATAAGTTCCAGTTCGATTTCATCCTCGATGAGTTCTTCCACTTCGACCAGCAGTTCGACAAGCTCAAGTAGTAGTTCTAGCTCAGTCCCACGCGCCGAATCAACCATCAATCTTTTTACGGTCAATGATACTCATGGCGCTTTGGAAGATGGTAAGTTTTCTAAAATCGCCGCCTACTTTTCTTCTCAAGATTCTCAGAACTCCTTGTTCTTAAGCGCAGGAGATATGTTTCAGGGCACCGCTTTATCCAATTATACCCAAGGTCATGCGATGATTCGGGCCATGAATGCCGCAGGCTTTGATGCCATGACGATTGGCAATCATGAATTTGATTGGGGGCTTGAAGCCATCCAAATTTATTGGGATGGAGAAGAAAGCAATGGGGAGGCAGATTTTCCTTTATTGGGGGCGAATGTGTATGCAAAAGCAACCAATCAGCGTCTACCATGGCTGCAGGATTATGAAATTTTTGAGCGAGAAGGCTTGAAAATTGGCGTTATTGGGGTCATTGGAAATGGATTAGAATCTTCTATTGCCTATCCCATGGTCCAAGATTATGAATTTAAGAATCCTGTCCCGATTGTTCAATCCCTTGCTCGTACCCTCCGCGAAGACCATGATGTAGATATTATTGTGGTCAATGCCCATGATGGGGATTCCATCAATGATGATCTTTTAGATCTAAGTGGATTGGAACGAGTGGATGCAGTGGTGAATGGTCATGTTCACCAACGAGACAGTGGCGTGCTGGGACGTTCTCCTGTTGCGGGAATGGCCTATGTGCAAGCGGGCTCCAATGCCAGTCATGTGGGACGCATTCAGCTAACCTATCGGTTTTCCGAGGAACGTATTATTACTGCGATGAGTACAACTTATTCCTCAGATTCAATGTCGGCTTCTTCTACGACAGTCAATCAGATTATTGCCGAAGAGCTTGAAGTTATTGCACCTATTATTCACCGTCCGATTGGTTCTTTGGGCGAAACATTCACTCGTAATGATTATGGTTATGATTGGACCAACGATGTTTTATATCATGCTTCGGGAGCTGAGATTGCCTATAATAATTATGGAGGAGTTCGTGCTCCACTGTGGGACAATCCTTACCCTCAAGGGATGGATGTCAAAGTATCCGATATCTATACCATTGTTCCGTTTGATAATTCCATCATTTTGGTTTCTTTAACGAAAGTTCAAATCGAAGCCTTCTTACAACGGAATCAAAGTGGTATTATCTACAGTTCGGGTTTTTATTATGATGGCGATACCGCTTATCTTGATGGCAATCCCTTGCAAAGCAATCGAACCTATCGCGTGGCGACGCTAGACTATTTGTTTGATGAACCGTATAATTTATTAAATGTAGGGACCGATGTCGTACGGACGGGGGTCTTGTTCCGCGACTTGCTCATTCAAGATGTGGAAACAGCAACAACCCTCCATGGTGCATGGTATCCTTCCATGGGCTCTGTGCTATCGTCCCAGCTAGAGGAATAAGGTGATGCTATGATTCGACTTGCAACCAACTCCGATACCGTAAGGATTCGCTCAATACGCGATCAAGCAAGCCGACGAATGGCTGCACAAGGAATTGATCAATGGCAACATGGCGAACCCACCGATGCCTCCTTGGATGAAGACATTCGTTTGCAACGACTATATGTCGTGGAACACGATGGTATTGTCGAGGCGATGGCGTGTCTTATGCATTCTCCTGATGAGAACTATGCTCAAATAATGGGGAAATGGCAGACGCCGGAAACTTATCTTGCCATCCACCGATTGGCAGTGGCAGATCATGCTCTCCAACAAGGACATGCTACTGCTCTGGCGCAATTTGCGTTCACCAAGGCTCAAGAATGGGGAATTTCTGCCATCCGTGTGGATACCCATAAAGACAACAAGACCGCCCAAGCAGCTTTTCAACGCTGGGGTTTTAAAGCAGCGGGGGTCATTCGCTTGCATCAAACCAAGCGTGACCCATGGCGGCTCGCTTACGAACGATGGGTCTTGCCACAAAGAGAGGAGAATCAATGATGATTCAAGGAACACTAACTTTACAAACCGGCGAAGCTATTCAATTTGAACTTTATCCGGAATATGCGCCCAAAAC
>JBAYCP010000061.1:0-5642 GCA_041668665.1 Bacilli bacterium
AGAGCGAGTGAAACTGCTACAAGAAATTAATGCCGCCTTCGCCAACTTTCAAAAGGAACAAGAAGGACTTCAAGTCTCAAAGTATATGTTGAGACGCGCTGAACTTCAGGCACTTACCAAGCAAGTTGACGATGTTGAAGCACAAATCGTCGACTGGAACAATGAAGTTCAAGACAAACGAGAGATTCTTACGGGATGTGAATCTCAATTGGAAGAAGCGAAAATCAAGCGGGATCGTTTATTAAAAGAGAAATATTCTTCCGATGTCTATGCCCAACAAAAACAATTGGAAACTGATCGAGAACGTCTTAAAAAAGAACGTCAATCAGTGGAGCAACGTTTACAGATGATTCACTATTCTTTCAAAGAGTTGACTCAACATTGGAAAGATCAATTGCCTGAGTATCGTCAGTATTTTCTTGAACAAAACGATGACGATTCACTTGCAGAGATAAAGACGCTTGAAGAAATTCTTCCGTCTCCCTCTACAGAAGGTTATTTTGAGCTTAATGAACAGGAACTTGTTGAACTACAACGAGCGATGAATAACTTCCAAGAACATATTCGTGTCCAGTCCTACGAAGTACAATCTCGACTCAAAGCTCTTCGTGATGAATTGTTAGCCTTAGAAAATGAACGTCAGCAAATTGCGAGTGGCACCAAGCCTTATGATAATCGTTTGATTGAGTTTAAAGCATCGATTGAGGCAGCATTGACAAAGAAACACCACTCCCCTATCAAGGTTCAATTTCTCGCGGACTGCGTGGATATCCACGATGAAAGTTGGCGCACTGCATTAGAGACTTATTTGAATACTCAACGTTTTTACTTGATGGTTGATCCCAAATATGTGGATGATGCCATCGAAGCATATGATGAGCTTCGAAAGACAATGCGAATCAGCGAGTTTGGTATTATTGACACCCAAAAAGTAGCACGTTCCACTCCTAATGTGAAGCATGGCTCAATTTTTGAAGAACTTACATTTAATAATGATGCCGCAAAGGCGTATTTGGCAACCTTACTTGGTTCTTTGATAAAATGTGATGATTTATCACATTTGCGAGATTACCCTCGCTCCATCACTCGCACAGGTATGCTTTATCAAAATTATGTTGCGCGACAGCTTAACACTGCTAACATGCGTAGCTTTATCGGCTTCCAATCCTTATCCAGTGATGTCTCTGTGATTGAAAAACAACTGTACGATCTTAAAAATGAGCACGATGTTCGCATGGAAGATCTTGATATCTATCAAACAATCATGCAACTTGAATCCCTGAGCACCAATGATATTCGCACCTTTATGCAAGAAAGTGGCAATCAGGAATCCTTACATCGTTTGGATGGTCAAATTGAAGCTCTTGATGATACACTGTCATCGTTGTCGACCAACTACTTGGATACATTAAATCGTCGTATTCATGAAGTGGAAGATTTAGTTTCTGAATTAGAAGCGGAGAAAAGTGAGCTGCAACGCGAGGTGTTTGAAGCAGATACCAATTTGAGACGGATGAAAACAGAATCTTTGCCACAATTGACAGCCAACCAAAAGCGATATCAAGAGGAAATCCAACACCAATTTGATCAAACTTGGGCTCTCACTGTTGCGGAACCTGCTTTTGTAAATGCTTTGGAGCAATACGGAAATGCTAATACCATCCTCTCTACGATTAAACCATTTGTTGACCGTACACAGTCACGGCTAACCGAACTTTGGAAGCAATTTGTTCAATCGCGGACTCGTTATTCTGCAATCTATCAGGCAACCAACGATGTAAATGCTCTACATAATGATTTTTATGACTCCGAATATTATAATTTGGGCACAGTCAAGTTAACCCAATATCAAGAAAAAATTCATATGGCCAAAGAACAAGCCATGAGTCAATTTCAAAATGATTTCTTAGCAAAATTGAAAGCGAATTTTGACATGGTTATCTCCCAAATTGAAGCATTAAACGATGCGCTACTACATTCCAAGTTTGGTTCTGATTCCTATCGTTTTATTGTAACACCGCGGCCTGAATTCCGTCCTTACTATGAAATGATTAACGACCCAATGTTACTATCCGGTCAAGATATCGCAAGTGAGCCTTTTCAGCAGAAGTATGGAACCACAATCGAAGACCTATTTAGGCAAATTACTTTTGTCGACAATAACACTGATATGCGGTCGGAATTGGAACAAAATATTGCGAAGTTTACGGATTACCGATCCTACTTAAAATTTGATTTAATCGTTTCGGATTCCCATGGCCGAAAACAACACTTATCACGCACCTTGTTGAAGAAATCCGGTGGCGAAACACAAACGCCTTTTTACATCTCTGTACTCGCTTCGTTTGCACAAGCGTATCGTGTCTATTCTTCGAACGAACGTTATAGCAGCATTCGACTTATCATTTTTGATGAGGCATTCTCAAAAATGGATAGTGATCGTATCCAAGAAAGTGTTAAATTACTCCGAGGGTTTGGGTTACAAGCGATTCTCTCAGCACCACCTGAAAAAATGGCTGATATAGCACCACTGGTCGATCGTACATTATGTGTGGTTCGTAGCAATACCATGTCCACAGTGAAAGATTTCAATTATGCCGAATAAAAAGGGGAATTTCCCCTTTTTTAGTTCAATAATTCATCGTATAAAGTGTTCAGTTGGTTTTCAGAGAGCAGGCCCATTTTGACATACACTAACTCCCCATTTTGATATCCAAATGTAGTGGGAACTCCAAAATAACGTTCGCCCCCCTGAAGATTATCGTCACGATCATTGGCAATAAGGTAATCATTCATTTCATTGAAGAGTTCTAAGTAATCGGGGGAAGAAATTTGTTGCATGTTGAGATAAATCATGCGATGCGAAGAGTGGTTAGGAAGATACGTTCTCAAGACTTCTTTATACTCTTTGCAGATGGAACATTGGTCTGTTCCGGCATAAAAGATTACATTTGATTCTTCTTCAATCAAGGCACGAATTTCAGAGTAAGTCTGATCGATGTAGTTTTCAGGCATGGATGGCGTTGGAGCACAACTAGAAAGAAGCAAACCAAGAAGCAAGGCAGCAATCTTTATTCTTCGATATTGAATCATAGCGAATCCCTAAGTACGAAGCACTGCTTGATGTTCATTGGCGAGTGCAGTGATTACTTTTTCATGGAGCTCATTGACTTCTTGGTCACGCAGTGTTCGTTTACTATCTTGATAGCGGACCATGATTGCCACCGAGCGCATTCCTTCTTCAAGGGGGGCACCTCGATAGATGTCAAAAACCTGAGCATCCACTACCCATGACCGTCCCACTTTTTTAATGGTTTTTAATAATAATTCAACAGGAGTATGTTCGGAGATAATAACGGCGATATCACGACGAATGGAGGGATAGGGATTTGGAGAAGAAAACTTTGTTCGTGATGTTTTCAGTGCAAACAATTCTTCGAGATCTAGTTCTGCTATATAGGCATCCTTAATTTCGTATTTTTTAGACATTTGAGGATGAATTTGTCCAATGACACCTACTTTTTGTTTTCCAATGGTTAGATAAGCGCTACGTCCGGGATGATAATATTGGTTATCAGATTCCACGCGTTGCCAACCAAAACGTGAAGTTTCAATTCCAAGCAACTGAAGAATACTTTCAATTAATCCTTTTATGGTATAGAAGTCTAATATTTTTGGACTTCTCCACATAGTACGAGAGAGTTCTCCCGATAATACAATCCCTAAATGTTCAGAAGCATCTTGATAGGTATGGTACAAATTGGATATTTCATAAAAATTAATATCTTGATATCCACGTGCTTGATTGAATCGCATGGCTTCAAGCAAAGATGGAATGATGCTTCTTCGTAAATGTGTTCGATCAGAAGTCATGGGTAAAGACAACGCTAATGCATTGTTGGATGATATTGTTTGCTTCGATAAAACGCAGAAGTCTCCTACTTTATCAGCGGATTCAAGCGTATAAGACATTGCTTCGTGTAGACCAATTTCTAATAAGTGATTGCGGATGAACATCCGTTTTTTCTGAGTATCTGAAAGTTCGCCGATGGTGGTTAGAATGGGTAATGTTAAAGGAAGCTTCTCAAAGCCAACAAGACGAATGATTTCTTCAATAACATCTGCTTCAATTTTAACATCAAGACGATAAGAAGGTGGAGTGACTTCCCATAATTTATCAGCTACTAAGTTAATAGAAAATTGAAGTCGACGAAGTGCGTCTTCTACTTGCTCAGAGGATAGATTGGTTCCTAATAAGCGATTAATATTTTGTAAACTTAGCATGATGGAAGAAGCTTTGGATGGAGTGGGAATCGATGACTGTGATACTTCTTCCACTTCTTGGGCATTTGCATATTGCTTAAGCATAGATATTGCAAGGGATAAAGCATCAACTGAGCGTGTGGGATCAATGCCTCTAGAAAATCGAATCGAGGAATCGGAAATAAGCTGAAGTCGTTGAGAGGTCGCACGAATCGAGGGTCCATCAAAATGCGCAGCTTCGATTGCAAGGTTGGTTGTATTAGCATCGATGAGAGTTGATAATGAACCCATAACTCCTGCTAACGAAACAGCTTTCCCCCCACAAGTAACTACAACATCTTTTTCACTCAAAGGATATTTCTTATCATCTAAAGCATGAAACATTCCGGTTTGATTTTGTCGAATGACAAAGGTTTTTGAAGGAAGCTTATCTGCATCATACATATGCAATGGCTGTCCGGTTAATAGCATGACATAGTTTCCAATATCAACGACGTTATTGATGCTCCGAATCCCATGGGCCATTAAGAATGTTTGTAACCAGCGAGGAGAAGGGTTGATTGCAATGTTTGACACTGCTTGAATGGAAAAATAGGAGCACGCTTCTGTTTCCGTAAAACATTGATAACTTGAAGGTACATCGGTTTGAATCATTGGAATAGACAGTGGATGAATGATGGGGCGGTTAACCACTGCAGCAGCTTCATAAACTAAGGATTGTAAGGAAAGAGCATCTCCCCTATCGGGGGTAGGCTTCAATTCAAATAGGACATCATCGTATCCAAGATATTCCAAGGGATTTAGATGACCGATAGGAGCATCCTCTGGTAAAACTTCGATTCCATCATTTCCATCCCCAAGTAAAAACTTTTCCGGAAGTCCAAGCTCTTGTAACGAGCAGATCATGCCTTCGGAAGGGATCCCTCGGATAGTAGAATGTTGAATTGTGACCCCTTTTGCTGGGAGTACTGCTCCTGGTAAAGCAACAATTACTTTTTGCCCCGCAGCAACATTTGAAGCTCCACATACAATGGTACGTACCTCTGAGCCAATATCGACTTCACAAACATGAAGATGATCTGATTCAGGGTGGTCGATACAACTTTTTACAAAACCAATCACAAGATGGTTCCCTTGTGCTAAGGGAGCAAATGATTCAACTTCAATTTTAGAAATTGTAAATTTTTCAGCAAATTCAGCGGGTGTGATAACATCCATCTGAATTGCATTTTTCAAGAAATTCCAACTTAAATACATTTTGATTCCTCCTACCGTTCCTTGGCAAATTGACGAATGACACGCAAATCATTACTGTAAAGATGGCGAATATCATCAATGCCATATCGCAACATTGCTATGCGCTCAACCCCAATTCCAAA
>JBAYCP010000062.1:0-5605 GCA_041668665.1 Bacilli bacterium
CCTAGGGTTCCGCTAATGGTAGCACCACTACGAGAAATCCCTGGAAAAACGCCAATTCCTTGAAAGACGCCAATTAGGGCGACTTTCCACCAAGGCAACGAAGTGATTCGTTGGGTTCCTTGATGATGGCCTAATACCAAAAGCATGGCTCCATTAAGTACTAAACAAATGCCGACAAACAAAGCACTAAACATTCCACCAGTAAGCGCTTGAACACCAAATCCCACCCCTGCTGTTACAATCGTTGCAAGCAAGAGATACCATCCATAACGATAAGGCTCCTGGTCTTCGATTTCATGATGGACAAAATAACGAAAGAAACCTTTGATCAACCGCCATAGTTTGGGCCAAAACAACCATAAGATGGCAAGCAAAGAAGCAAAATGAAGGAAAATTTCAAAGGACAAATCCATATCTCCCATTTGCATCAGTTCCTGAGCTAAGACAAGATGGCCACTGGAAGAAATGGGCAAAACTTCGGTAATCCCTTGCAACAATCCGAGCAACAAATATCGTAACCATTCAAGGATATTAGGCATGATTGTTCGCCTCACTTTTGTTATCAATACCCATTATAATCGCTCTTTTTTGCTCTTGCAACCAAAGATTGAGTGCACTCTATATTTTTTACTTTAATTGTGCTACACTACATGTAAACCATTTACAATGTGCATCCAAGCGATGCACCAAAAAAAGGAGTACTTTTATGGGCCGATATTTTGGAACCGATGGCATTCGAGGGGCAGCCAATTTGACACTTACCCCAGAACTCTGCCTTCGCTTTGGAAAAGCGTTGGCCACCCTTCCCGCCGAACAAATAGTCCTTGCAATGGACACACGTCAATCCAATATGTTGCTAGCCGGTGCATTAATAAGTGGGGCTCTTTCACAAGGAGTTTCCATTCTTCATGCTGGCGTTTTACCCACGCCAGGACTCGCCTATTATTGTCGTGCCCATCAATGTAGTGGCGTAATGATTACAGCGAGCCATAATCCTTATCCTGATAATGGGCTCAAATTATTTAAGAATGGTCGAAAACTATTGGCACCCGAGGAGGCTGCCTTCGAGGATGCTCTTGATGCGACCCCTCCTGCTTATCAATCGACCATTGGTACGTATGTCGCAACAACACAAGTTCGCGACGAGTATCTTGCTTTTTTGCGTACCCATGCTCCCACCTCCCAACAACGAATTGGCTTGGATTGTGCCCACGGTGCAACCTATGAAGTCGCTGAAACCATTTATCGTGAAGTCAGTCCTCATGTTTTTTTTGCAGCATCTCACCCTACAGGAACCAACATCAACGAAGGTTGTGGAGCCACTCACATGGACTTCACGCAAGCCTTTGTACGAAAGCATCACCTCGACCTTGGGTTTAGTTTTGATGGAGATGGTGATCGCTTTTTATGTATTGATGCTCACGGCACGCTTTATGATGGAGATCTTATCCTTGCCGTATTGGCTCGTTACCTGCGCAAGCACGGCAAACTTGCCAAAGATACCTTGGTTGTCACGAAAATGTCCAATCTTGGCATCTTAAATCAACTTCGGCAAGAAGGCATTCGAATCATCGAAACAGACATCGGGGACAAGTATGTTTTAGAAACCCTCGAGGAGAAAGAATTGTCCTTAGGGGGCGAACAATCGGGTCACATCATTTGGCGAGATGCATTAAACACTGGCGATGGCATTCTTGCAAGTTTGCTCTTGTTACGTGTCATCGAAGAGGAACAACAAACGTTGGCCGAACTCACTCGCGATTTGGTTCGCTATCCGGAACGATTGGTGAATCTTGCGGTTCCGAGCAAGTCCATCGCAACGCATCCATCGGTTCAAAATATGGTGCATCAACTTCAACAAAAATATGGAGAACGAGGCAAATTCCTTGTTCGTGCTAGTGGGACCGAAGCATTGGTTCGTGTATCGGCCAGTGCTCCTACGACTGCGGATGTCGATGCTGCCATTGCTACTCTTGTCCATTTAATTCGCTCATTGTCCGTCGGGACACCCAAGGAGGTTACACCATGAAATGTCGCGCTGTCATTCTTGCCGCAGGAAAAGGAACTCGCATGCGGACAGAATTGCCGAAATGTGCCTATCCCTTGCTACGAAAACCAATGATTCGATATTTGGTAGATGCTTTAAAACAATCCGAGTCGGTTCAAGAAATTATCGTTGTTGTCGGCCATAAGAAAGAAATCTTTGAAACCATGTTGGAAGGAGAGGTCACCTTCGCCCATCAAGCCGAACAACTAGGAACAGGACATGCGGTCTTATGCGCTCGTCCCGCATTCCAAGACCTTGAAGGCTGTACATTGATTCTCCCTGGTGATATGCCCCTACTCTCAGCCTCTTTGATTGAAGATTTGGTTCGTGTGCATCAAAGTTCACACACCGATTTAACCGTAATGACCACCGATATGGAAGACCCCACTGGCTATGGTCGTATTTTGCGCAACCATGCGGGATTATTAAAACGCATTGTCGAAGAAAAAGATGCCGATGCCTCCCTTCGCGCGATCAAAGAAATTAACAGTGGACTTTATTGTGTCCGCACCGAAGCTCTGTTTCAAGCCCTGTCCTCCCTCTCCAACCAAAATGCTCAAGGAGAGTATTATCTTACGGATATTGTCGAGCACATTGCCAATAAAGGCAGTGCCATCGCTTACAAGGCTCCGCGCAGCGACTGTTTGCTAGGAGTCAATGATTTGTATTCCTTGAGTCTTGCAGAAGCTTTTCTACGCATGCGCATCAACAAACAATACATGCTTCAAGGCGTCTCCATGATTAACCCTGAAACCATCACGATTGGCGAAGAAGTTGAAATTGAAGAAGGGGTCGTTTTACACCCCAACACCTACATCACTGGGCACTCCATCATCCGTAAAGATGCCATTGTAGGTCCTAATACTGAAGTCCATAACTCCACTTTAGGGGAACGGGTTCATGCTCGCCACTCCTTGATTTATGATTCAATTGTAGAAGCTGATACCGTGGTCGGACCCTTTGCTCATTTACGTGACCGTGCCCACATTGGAACCCACAACCGCATTGGGAACTTTGTCGAAGTGAAAAACTCCACTACCCTTCATAATACCAAAGCCTCCCATCTTGCCTACATTGGCGACGCTACCATGGGTGAAAATGTAAACTTTGGTTGTGGGGCCATCACCGTCAATTATGATGGTGTTCACAAAAATCGCACCACCATCGGCAACAACGTCTTCATTGGGTGCAACACCAACCTCATTGCACCGGTTCAATTGGAAGATGATTCGTATACCGCCGCGGGTTCTACCGTAACCAAACTCGTTCCCAAAGGCACCTTGGCCATTGCCCGTGCCAATCAAGTCAATAAAGAAAACTATGTGGAAGATTATTTCAAAAAACGGAATGGTAAAAAGACTGAAAAATAAATAAAAAAGGGAGCATCGACCTCTTCGGCCGTGCTCCTTTTTTTAATGCTCGTGATGATAGGTGGTAATAATGGTTTGTAGGGCTGCTTTAATCTCTTCGTTGCTTAATTGGTGATCAATCACCGAGGCAAACCACTTCATATCTTCTTCAATGGGGCGAACATCATCTTTGGGTTCTACGAAGATTCGTTTGTTGTCGGTACGGTTGTGGGCCGTCTGATGATTGACAAGTAGTTCTTCGTACAGTTTTTCACCAGGACGTAACCCTACATATTCAATCTTGATATCTACACCTGGTTGAAACCCACTTAAGCGAATCATTTTTTCCGCCAACTCCCTGATTTTTACGGGTTCTCCCATATCAAGGATAAAAACTTCGCCTCCCGAGGAATAGACGGCCGATTGAAGAATCAGTCCCACCGCCTCAGGGATGGTCATAAAGAATCGTGTGATCTCAGGATGGGTGACCGTGACTGGCCCGCCATCTAAAATCTGTTTTTTGAATAAAGGAACGACTGATCCGTTGCTGCCTAAGACGTTGCCAAATCGCACCATGGAAAAGCGAGTCGTACTGGATTGTGTGGCAAAATATTGAACAATACGTTCCGCAAACCGTTTGGTCGCTCCCATGACATTGGTGGGGCGCACCGCTTTATCGCTGGAAACGAGCACAAAATTTTGCACACCATATTGTAAGGCTAGTTTGGCTGTATTGTACGTTCCAAATCCATTGGTTCGAATGGCTTCCATCGGACTATCTTCCATTAAAGGGACATGCTTATAGGCAGCTGCGTGGAAGACAATGTCCGGGTGATAAGCAGCAAAGATTTCCTCTAAACGTGTCGCATTGTATACACTGCCAATCCGTACCACAATCTCACACTGCGGTTCGTCATCGTGTTTGAAGGCATGACGTAACAATTCCATTTGAATGTCATAAACTCCATTTTCATAAATATCAAACAAAACCAAACGTTTGGGTTTTTGCTGATAAATCTGACGACACAATTCACTACCAATCGATCCTCCAGCACCCGTAACCAAGATGGTTTTTTCAGCCAAGAAATTACGAATTCCTTCGATATCGAGATGAATTTCATCACGATTCAATAAATCTTCAATTTTTACTTCCACCAATTGCGTGGGAGAACCTTCTTCGATTTCTTTCATGAGTGGAAGACGGCGAATGGTCACATTGGAACGCGAGACCAATTCTAATATCTCGCGCATACGAGTGGCTGATAAATTAGCAATCCCAATAATAACTTCATGAATGTCGTATTGATCAATGAAGTGATTGATGTTGGCAATCGGACCAATAATTTCTACCCCTTTGATATATTCGCCTATTTTATTGACATCATCATCCACAAAAGCAATGGGGATGGCGTTCAACTCGAGGTTGTGTCTCAGCTCTTTTAATACCATCACGCCACCGGAACCCGAACCAATGATTAATGTGCGTTTCCGACCATTTCCTTCGGGAATCGGGGTTCCTCCACGCAAGGAGTACACCCGTTGTAAATAATTGACAATGCGTTTCCACAAGCGAACAGCCGCGATGGCCAAGGCTTCAAACAACGACGCAAGGAAATAGAGAGATAACGGAAGGGTGTGAATTCCTCCCATCTTGAAAAATCCAAACAAGATGAGATTGGCAACGACAACAGTAATCCCAATCTTAAAGACATCTTCCAACCCCACATAATCTAACACAAAATGATAAAACTTAAAGAGGAAAAATAAAAACATCTTGGTTGGTAGCATGATCAGGAAAAATGTTTCATAAGGAGCAAAAATTGGGGATTCAAACGAACTATTGTAGGTGATGATTGCAAACAAATGCACCGATAAAATAATGAGAAAATCGAAGGTCATGTAGCGTATTACACGCATGACTCTGCGGCGAATCCATTTCATTTTCTCATCCCTTTCTTGAATCGGGCCATGCTTCATTCTCTATCACCCGTTGAGGATGAGTGACAAAGATGGCCTCGGCATAGTGTTTCCCAAGTTTTTTGGCAACTAGGGCATAGGCCTCGTGCAATCGATTGGTTCGCCCTTCATGCACATCACTGCTTACAAAGGATAGCAAGCCACTCTTGAGCCAGGCTAGGGCTTTACGTTGATACTTCGAGGAAACCAACGTTTCTGCATTGATTTGAAACAACGCTCCTTGGGATCGTAG
>JBAYCP010000063.1:0-5588 GCA_041668665.1 Bacilli bacterium
AGTTGCAACAACATCAATTCGTTTATCCACGCCCTCAAAACCTACAATCTGAGCGCCCAATAAACGCAAGGTTGTTTCTTCAACAATAAGTTTTATATTCATCTCACGTCCTCCCATAAATAAAGGACGATCTTCTGAAGACATTTCATAAGCAATTGCTTTCAATCCATGGGCTCGAGCCTCAGCTTCACCAAGTCCTGTTTGAGCAACCGTTAATTCGAATAAACGATAAATGCTTGTTCCGGCAATTCCAGGAAATGTTTGGTGACCACCCACTACATTTTCACCAACAACTCGACCCGTTTTATTTGCCGTCGATCCAAGTGGGCGATAGATAGGAATTTGCGAAACAACACTTGGAAGTAAGACACAGTCTCCAGTGGCATAGATTTCTGGAATCGATGTACGTTGCTCAGCATCGACAAGAATTCCTCCATTCAAAGCTATCTCAATTCCAATCGTTTTTGCAAGCGCAGTATTCGGACGCACACCAGTGGCAAGCAAAACAAAATCCGCCTCGATTTGATTTCCATCATCAAGAATCACATGGGTTGAAGTTATTTCAACTGCACTTTTATTGAGATGAACGGGAATGTTCTTTGATTCAAGATACGCTAAGACGTGGCGTGACATATCGGGGTCAATGCTGGGACTTACTTGTGGTAATCGCTCCACAAGTTGAACAGATATCCCTCGACGAATCATAGTTTCAGCCATTTCCAATCCAATGAAGCCAGTACCTATGACAACCGCTTTCGTTGGATGATTGGCATCAAAAAATTGCTTGATTTGTCGCATCTCTTCCATTCTTCTTAAAGGAAAAACATGTGGAAGTTTTACTCCAGGAATTGGTGGGATTATAACGCTAGCACCGGTTGCGATAATCAAACGATCATAAGAGTCTTCGAAGGTTTGACTGGTAACTAGGTTGTGAACTCGAACTTTCTTATTAGAGGCATCAATAGCCACAACTTCATGTTGAATATGAATCGAAATCTGATGTTTCTTCCAAAAAAATTCTGGACCTCGTGGGGCAAGTGTCGATTCACTCTCGACATCTCCCGCAAGGTAATATGGCATTCCACAACTGACGTAGGAAATGTCATGATCTTTTTCATAGACAGTAATCTCTGCTTGAGGATCATGTCTACGGGCAGTTACTGCGGCGGTCGTACCTCCTGCCACAGCACCTATTACAATAATTTTCATTGAACATTCTCCTTTTTTCATTTTTATTTTATCATAGCTGTCCCGAATCAAACATCAAAATGCTTATTGAAGAATGCAAACGAGTGGCAACATGGCCACTCGCTCATCTCTTAATCTTCGGCGTTGTATTCGACGTCTTGATATTCTGCTTTTCTCTGAAATGCCGCAACAGCATAAGAGCAAGTAGGAATAATCTTCTTTCCAGTTCGGCGAGCATATTTTACTACAGCTTCAACCAATTGAGCGGCAATTCCTTGCCCTTCAAGTTCAGGGGACACGTAGGTATGATCGAGAATAATAATTTTTTCTCCAGTGGGTACAAATGTTACTTCTGCGAGAGGTTCATGTTCATCGCCAATGTAAAATTTATTTAGTCCTTCTTTAATTCGATGCATATTAGTCTCCTTTCTAACACTATTTTAGCGTTTAGCGCGCTCGTATTGAACCGGCCAAGGAATCTCGGCTTGTAAAGCACGAGCAGCTTCAAGTGGATATTGAGGATTTCTCAACAACTCGCGGCCAAAATAGATGAAGTCTGCATGGCCACTCTTCAAAAAAGCTTCGGCCATGAGAGGATCTTCAATCAATCCTCCTGCAATAACTGGTAAACCAGTTTTTGCCTTAATATGTTGAGCAAAACCTACTTGGTATCCAGGGTAATCGTTTACTCGAACGACGGCGACTCCTCCCGAACTTACATTACCCATATCGATGCCAACATCTTTAATTTTATTAATAATACTCGCTAAGTCTTCTTGATGCAATCCGCCTTCTGCATAATCCTCAGCCGACACGCGAACTTGTAACATTTTCTCTTTGGGCCACACTTCGCGGATAGCAATCGCAATTTCTTTCAAGAGGCGAAGCCGATTATCTTCGCTTCCCCCATATTCATCGGTACGCTTATTGCCAAGCGGAGACAAAAATTCATCAAGTAAATAGCCATGAGCAGCATGAATTTCGATAAAATCAAAACCAGCAGTCAGTGCGCGTTTTGCTGCTGCCTGGAATAGTCCAGGAAGTGCTTTAATTTCTTCTTTGGTAATCATTCGAGGAGCTGAAATGTCGGCAAATGCCTCCGTGGTTGGTGCAATTGCTTGAACGCCTATAACACGACTGCGACGTCCAGCATGATTCAACTGAATTCCCATCACTGCGTGGTGCTGGTGCCCAAAGTCAACAATGCTTTTCAAGCCTGCAATATGGTCATCTGCCCAAAGCCCTAAATCATTGTTAGTAATTCTTCCATTCGGAGTAACTCCAGTAGATTCCAAAATGATAGTTCCCACGCCACCGATGATACGAGCGCCGTAATGAGCAAAATGGAATGGAGTGAGAAGCCCGTCATCGTTTGCGGAATACATGCACATTGGTGGCATAACGATACGATTTTTCATTGTGAGATTTTTAATTTGAAACGGTTCAAAAAGTTTAGCCATAGTTACAAACCTCCTATAATTAGTTTGATTTCGTAGTATTATTATATCAAGTATAGGTTCGCTTGACTATTTATATGCTTAAATGCGTCGTTCATCGTCTCCAACAAGTCCAAGATTGACATGACAGTATCCATTAGGATTCTTTTTTAAATAGTCTTGATGATACTCTTCTGCCACAAAAAAAGGAGGCGCGGGTTTTACATACGTTTGAATGGGTTTAGGATAATTAGCCTGCTGTTCATGCAGAAACTGGTCAATTATTGGGGCATCCAAAGGATCGAGATAGAAGATAGCCGTTCGATATTGAACACCAATATCGTGCGCTTGTCGGTTCTTGGTAGTCGGATCAATAATACGAAAGAAATGATCCAGCATTTTCTGAAGAGAAAGCACAGTTTCATCGTAACGAATCCAGCAAGCTTCCGCGTGTCCAGAATTTGAACAAACTTCTTGATAGGTAGGAGCAATGGTAGGACCATCCGTGTACCCTACTTCGGTATCTAAAACACCTTGAAGAAGTTGAAAGTACGCCTCGACTCCCCAAAAACAGCCCCCCGCTAGAATTAATTCTTTCATGTTCGTTCTCCTTCCATGAAACTCTTCTTGCTAATAAGAATATTCTCTTCTATGATGAACTTATCAAGAAAGGAATATCATTTATGAAAAAAACAATTGCATTATCTACTCCATTAGGACCTTATTCTCCTGCACTACAGCTTGGCCCAACCCTCTATCTCTCTGGACAAATCGCGCCAGATGAGGCACGAAACGATACCATTGGAATTGAGACAGAAGGCGTTTTGATGCAAATTGATCGTTTGCTTCAAGCCGCGGGTTTTTCAAGAAGTGATGTTGTTAAATGTACGGTATATTTGGTTGATTTTAATGATTTTCCAGCAATGAATCGTGCGTATGAATCCTTTTTTTCGGACCCCAAACCCACACGGACAGCCATTGGGGTAACAGGGCTTCCAAAACATGCTCGAGTCGAAATTGATGCGATTGCAGTTAAAGGAGATTTTTAAAGTAATCTCTTCCTGCTTGCACCGCCTGCATGTTTAACTCAACAAGGTGTAGTTTCGATGGACCAAGCACATGTTCGATACCAAGACGAATCATGGCATCATCAAGAATTTGTGACTGTTCCAAATAAACGCCCATTAAAATCATGTTTGCAACCCTTGAATCTTGCAATTTAGCGGCCATTTCATAGATGGGTACTCCAAAGCGCTTACCTTTACTCGGAATGCTTTCGGCATCTGTAATGAGTGATGCATTGAAAAATAAAACCCCATTGGAATCAATTTTCCCTGCAAATTTTTCTAAAGAAGGCCGGTTGAATACCAATGCTGCGGTAGCGGTTGAAAAAACGGGAGATCCTATGATTTGAGTCGATAATGAAACTGCACAGTGAGCAGTTCCTCCTCTTGTTTCTGGACCATACGAAGGATACCATAGCGAGTTTAATCCCGCTTCAACTCCTGCATATGCCAGTACTTGACCCACCATCATGACGCCTTGTCCTCCAAATCCTGAAACAATAACTCTTGCATTTTTATTCATTGGAGGTTCCCCCTCGATCAGCAAATACCCCTAGAGGATAATGCTGAGCCATGGTAGTTTTAGTCCATTGTAAGGCATCTAAAGGTGTCATCCCCCAGTTAATTGGACAAGTTGATAAAAACTCTACCAACGTAAACCCTCTCCCGTCACGCTGATAGGTCAGGGCTTTTTTAATTGCACGTTTTGCGTTCATTACAGCTCTTGGGTCATGCAACGAAACACGTTCGACATAGGCGGCTCCTTCGATGGTAGCAAACATTTCACATACCTTCATGGGGAGTCCTTGACGAGCAGCATTTCTTCCTTGAGGAGAGGTGGTCGTTTTTTGACCAATTAAAGTTGTCGGTGCCATTTGACCACCCGTCATACCATAAATTGCATTGTTGACAAAGAATACGGTGATATTCTCTGCTCGTTGTGCTGCATGAATTCCTTCGCCAATCCCGATTGCGGCAAAATCACCATCTCCTTGATAAGAGAAAACGATTCGATCAGGTAAACAACGTTTAATCCCTGTTGCTACCGCACACGCACGTCCATGTGCGGTTTGCTGCATATCACAGTCAAAAAAGTTATAGGACATCACAGAGCATCCTACGCTCGCCATACCAATGGCGTTGCCCAACATGCCCAATTCTTCCAAAGACTCTGCAACTAATTTATGAATAATTCCATGAGTACATCCTGGGCAATAGGAGAATGAAGCGTTTGTTAGTCCTTTTGATCGACCTTGTACAAATTGTTGACTCATAATGCGTCGCCTCCTTTTGGAAAGTGGTGGATGGCATTAACAATCTCGTTGGGCTCTGGCATCATGCCTCCCGCTCGACCAAAAAAAGCGATTGGAAAGGCTCCTTCGACGGCAATACGGACATCATCAATCATTTGACCAAGGCTTAACTCAGCACATAGAATGCCTTTCGTTTTGGGAGAAATAGATTGAA
This sequence comes from Bacilli bacterium, assembly GCA_041668665.1. Classification (GTDB taxonomy): domain Bacteria; phylum Bacillota_I; class Bacilli_A; order RFN20; family UBA1709; genus JBAYCP01. Next base: position 5,156 of record JBAYCP010000063.1, read on the forward strand.
AAGCTTTCATTGGAAATGGCCATAATGTAATAGGACGTATCATTCCAACCTTAATCTTGGATTCTGCTAAAATTTCAATTGCTGAACGGCAAATACGTGCCATTGTACCATACGCAACAATAACATAATCAGCATCTTCGAGTTGATACGCTTCATAGCGGACTTCTTTTTCCTTGATGATTTTGTATTTTTCAGCAATTGAAAGATTATGCTGTTCAAGTTCTCCTGGATCTAAATAAAGAGAATTAATGATATTACGTTGCTCTCCCCTTCCGTGACCTGTGGTTGCCCAAGGTTTACTGACTTTAGGACGAACAGGACTTGGGCGATTCAAGTCAACAGACTCCATCATTTGTCCAATCAAGCCATCGACGGCAATCATGACCGGATTACGATAGGTGTCGGCAATATCAAAAGCTTCTTTTAAAAGATC
>JBAYCP010000064.1:0-5569 GCA_041668665.1 Bacilli bacterium
CGAACATTGTTCTTTGCAGCATCAATTTTAACACCAAGTGCTGGTCCAATTTTGTCGCATAATTCTTGACGGAAACGAATATCATTTTCTCCCAATCCAGCTGTAAAGACAATCGCATCGCATCCTCCAAGTTCCACATAATAGCTTGCTAAGAAATTTGCAACAGTATTGATGTGGATTTGACGTGCAAGTTTCGCCCGTTCATTTCCTTTGTCAATGGCATCCATGATGTCACGAGCGTCGGATGAAACGCCGGATACTCCCAACAAACCTGAATTTTTATTCAAAACATTGATGACATTTTCTGCTGTTTTCCCAGTTTTCTTTGCTAAATAAGTAACAATGGCAGGATCCATATCTCCACTACGTGTTCCCATCATTACGCCTCCAAGAGGTGTAAAGCCCATCGATGTATCAATGCATTTCCCATTGAGAACAGCAGCAAGTGAAGCCCCATTACCAATGTGGCAAGTGATAATACGAGATTCTTTTGGATTCCCTAGCATTTGAATTGCTTGTTGGGACACATACATATGGCTTGTTCCATGAAAACCATAACGGCGAACTTTGTATTGTTCATAAAATTCATAGGGAATTGGGTAAATATAGCGATCGGCTTCCATGGTTTGATGGAAAGCAGTATCAAAAACTGCAACATGTCCTACGCCAGGGAGAGCATCCCGAAACGCACGATATCCCGTGAGGTTCGCTGGATTGTGAAGTGGGGCTAAATCGCGTAATTCATCGATCGTTGATTCAACACGATGATCGATGACTATAGATTGCGCAAACTCTTCTCCACCATGCACAACTCGATGACCCACTCCATTAATTTCACTTAGCGATTCAACTATTTTTTCACTGATTAGAGCATCCAAGAGAATTTTTACGGCTACAGAATGATCTTTGATTGGTAAAACTTGTTCTTTTTTCTTACCATCATATTTAATGGTAACAATAGCATCCTCCATACCAATGCGTTCAATAACCCCCGCAACAAGTACATGCTCACTCGGCATATCAAACAATTGGAATTTTAACGACGAACTACCAGCATTAACGGCCATAATTTTTGGCATTTTGTTATCCCCCTATCTTGTAGTTTACTTAAACATTGTACAACAAATCGAAAGACTCGACAACCCTTCTCGAAAGCGTTTTCATCAAACAAACTAGAAGAATGCATCGATTTCAGGTATGCTTGGGTCATCGGGAGTAATCGTGATGGTTTCAATCGAGTTGAGACATGTTTGTAACAAGGATTGATAATTCAAACGATCTTCATATTCTAACGCACGTTTGGAGGTCGGTTTAGTAATGGGGTTCTTAGGCGTAAAAATCGTACAACAATCAATGAAAGGACGAATAGAAATTTCATAGGTTCCAATCCGTTTGGCATAAGCAATGATATCATTCTTATCCATGACAGCTAAAGGACGTATCATGGGTAAGGTCACCACCTCATTAATGGTACGCATGCTTTCAAGTGTTTGAGAGGCGACTTGTCCAATGCTTTCTCCGCTTGAAAGCACCGTGCAACGATTTTGAAGAGCAAGTTGTTCTGCAATACGATACATCATTCGACGCATTATCGTAATAGCATAGGTATCTTGAGGCAATTCATAGATGCGCTCTTGCAAAGCTGTGAATGGCACAATGTGAAGACGAATCGCACCTTGCACTTCCGATAATACTTTTAGTAAATCCATTACTTTTTTTAATGCACCTGGACTTGTGTAAGGGGGAGAAGCAAAATGGACTGCCTCAATTTTTACACCACGGCGCATCATGAGGTATCCTGCTACAGGGGAATCAATGCCCCCCGATAGAAGCAGCATGGATTTTCCTGCAGCGCCTAAAGGAAACCCTCCTAGACCCGGATTAGAGGAATCAAAGAGAAATACACCTTGTGCTCGTACTTCAAAATGAATGATGACATTTGGTTGTTTAACATCTACTTTCCGTTGCGTTTTTGCAACTAAAAAGGCCCCCACCTGTTGGTTGATTTCCATTGAATTGAGCGGAAAATTCTTCTCAGAACGGCGAGCACTCACTTTAAAAGTCCCAGGAGGTGAGGACTCCAATAGATCCAAAGCAGCTTCTTGCATAGCATCGATTGTTCCAGGAACAAGAATTGCTAGCGAAAAACTTTGAATCCCTGATATTTCTGCTAACTTATGAACAATTTGAAGATGGGAGACCCCATGAAGATGAATATAAATTCGATCGTAGGCCTTTTCATATTCTAATCCTTCCACCCTTTTTAACCTCTGTCGAATGTTATGATATAAAGTGGTAACAAAGTTAGCTTTGTTTTTTTTCTTTGTACTAAGTTCGCCAAAGCGAATCATAATGACATCATATTGTTTCAAATTGGTTCATCCTCTCAACGTTGCGAACGTATTTGCGTTAAAATATTGAAAAAAATATTTAGAAAAGTGCGAGTTGCTGATTCATCAATTCCTCGTCCCCAGGATAAACGTATGGATTCTTCCGAACGAGCGACATCATGAAACATCGCCTGAATAACATGAGAAGGTGCGCCAGCGTGTGAACCACATGCACTAACGGTGGATACATAGATTTGAGCTTCTTCAAGTGCTTGTACCACTACTGAAGCTTTGTATTTTTTCAGCGAGAAATTCATAATGAATGGCGACCCACTTGGATTCGAATTGACCAAAATATCATCTCGGCTTGCTAAACCTTCGTATAGTATTGTCCATACTTTTCGAGCAATGCTAACATCTTGTTCGAAACGTTCTTCTGTCAGCCGAAGTGCTTTTGCAAGCATCACATTGGCTGGCCAATTGGATGTTCCTGCACGATAAGAGAACTCTTGAGAACCTCCACTAATCAAAGATAAAGGCTGCACGCGTGATCGTTTTAGTAGCATTCCACTGCCTTTTAGTCCATAAATTTTGTGTGCGGACATCGAAACAAGATCGTATGATTCAAAATCGCAATTGACTTTCCCGATGGCTTGCGTGGCATCAGTATGTAAAAATGCATTGGGTGCAAGCATTTTAGTTATATCGGCAATAGCCTTTAACGGTTGAATGCTTCCTACCTCATTATTTACAGCCATAATTGAGACAAGAATGGTATCATTGGAAAGCGCTTCGCGCAAGGCCTCAAGATTGACAATGCCTTGTTCATCAACGGGTAAGTATGTTACTTGAAATCCAAATTCTTTCTCTAATTGCAAAAATGTGTTTCGAACACTCGGATGTTCGATTTCTGAGGTGATGAGTTGATGCCCTCGCTTTCGATAAGCAAAAGCAGTTCCTTTGATGGCAAGATTATTGGCTTCGCTAGCACCTGATGTAAAAATAATTTCTTGCGGATCTACATGAAATTGATCCGCAATTTGACGACGAGCACGTTCTTGTAATGATTCGGTAAATGCGCCAAGCGCATGGGAGGATGAACTGTTTGCAAAATATTTAAGCAATAATTGAGGATATGCTTCAAGGATTTCTGCATCAAGTGGAGTTGTTGCCGCATAATCAAAATAAATAGTTGGCGAATTCATGCGCTTTCACCATCAGCACCAAACCGAGAAACAGAAGATTCTGCAATTTCATAAGCCTCAGTATAGTCTCCCTCAAAGAATAACATTTCTGCTCGTACAATATTACGTGCTACATCACTAAAAGAAGTTCTAAAAATATTAGCATACTGAATCATTTTTTCAGCTTTTTGTGATGATAAAATGTCACTGTTGGTGTCCTTTTCAAGACGATTAATTAAGGCATTGAGTTCCTGCACAATGACACTAACCTGATCCACTTTGATAGGAGACTTTGCGATTAATTGATTCAATCGCTCCACCATTGCATATCCATTTTCAAAATCGTCTTCATATTTGAGAATCAAGGATTCCAATCGTACATTGCGAACGGTGATTTGAAGTCTTCGCAAATGTGCAGATGCCTTTTCAGATAACACAAATGCTTCTTCCGAGTGATCGCGCATATTGAAAATATGCTTGCGATAGACTTCGATTGAAGCTTCAACTTGCTTGGACTGATTATCCAATTCACGCAATTTTTGTGCACGATTGGAATAAGGCTGTTTGCCATAATTTAACCCATCTAGAACACGACGAATTGTTGCGAGTTGATTGACTTCATTGGTAATGCGCTGTTCTTTTTCCGTTAGTTCTGGTGTAATTGTATAAACCTTCCCTAACTCTTCAAACTCACGTAAAGATTTAACATAATTACGTTGTAATTCTTCCGCATGACGATAAATCTCTTGGGATTCTCGATCAAAAAACGCTCTTGCTTCTGCTTCACTATTCAATTCTTGTTGCAATCCATCAACTCGACGCTCTAGTTCTAGTACTCGTTCTTCAATGCCATCATATTTAAAATTTGCAAGGGCTCCTACCATATCAGCTAATTGTTCCCGGGCATTAGAGATTAAATTGGAGGCTAAGATATGATACAAAGGGTACTCATTTCGAACCATCTCATTGTAATGGTCAATTACTCGATTGATCCGATCTGGCAAATCACGAGTCACTTTATCGGCCATCTTCGGCAAAATGGTCAAAGTTGAATCATAAAATGCCACATCTTTTTGTATAAGCAAAAGCAAATCACGGCCATCCGAAAAATTCCCTTTTCGCAAATGTTCCTCATATAAGGTAAACTTTGCATCAATTTGCGATTTTATAGCAATGAGATTCTCTTGAAACATCCCTAATTCATTGGCATGAATCTTTTCATAATCCATGCATTGACGATATTGCTCTTTGATCGAAGATTCCAAACTGCGAACATTATCTTCATCTTTGGTGAATTCCTTTAACTGATTATCTAGCAAGTTCATTTGTTCTTCATAGGATTGAATTTTTATTTGTAAATTTCGAAAATTATCAGGAAGTCCCTTGTAATTTAAAGCTTTTAACTCTGCTTTTGCTTGTTCAAGTTCACGTTGAATCTCTTCAGACAAAGAAAATGCGCGTTGCTCATAGATGGAGCGATATTCTTGATGAACCTGAGCATAGACTACATTATTTTGTGCAATTCGTTCAATTCGGCCGAGTTTTGCAACAACAGGAATACTTTGAACACGCAAAAAATCTTGCTCCAATTGTTGGTAATGACGCTGAAAACGGTGCTTTTTCGTTTTTATCATGGAGATTACAAAACCAACACTCAGAACTACAAGAATTCCAACTATAATCAAAGTCCATTCAATAGGAGTTAATTCAGCAAGTAATACAGAAGAATTTAAGCTCATAATTTGCCTCCTTACAATACTATGTAAAGTGAAAGAAAATGACATTAACAATGGTCGACTATATTATAAGGTTTTTTCTATTGGTTTGCATTAAAAACCAACTATTTCATAAGAACAATTTCCATTTTGCTTGACATTGGATGAGAAAACCCATAGAATAATAGGGCGTAAAAGATAGCAGCATGTAATCACTGCCTGTCTGGAGTCAGCAACGTAAGGACAAAAGTAACCCTGCTGGAGGATGCGAAATTGTTGATGTTGACAGCCGAGGATTTGGAGATTATGCCGAGTTATTGTTTGCGAAAACGTACACTTA
>JBAYCP010000065.1:0-5492 GCA_041668665.1 Bacilli bacterium
AGATTGAACAAGGATTTCAAGTTGACATTCAAGACGAGGTCCCAGTTTTCATCACTCATTTTGGCAGTCAACGAATCGCGGGTAATCCCTGCATTGTTGACAAGAATGTCGATACGGCCATATTTGGCGACGACATGATCAAAAAATGCTTTGCACCCTTCAACATCCGTTACATTAAGCTTATAGCCTTCGACATGCTCGTTCTGATAACTTAGATCTGCCATATCAGCAGCGACGACTTTCGCACCTTCACGCACAAAAGTCTCGGCCATTGCTTGTCCGAGTCCTTTTGCTCCTCCGGTCACGATTGCGACTTTACCTTCTAATCGTTTCATGTTTAAAATATTCCTTTCATGATAATGATGTAGTTTGCGCGTCATCATGACAAGGCCGACGAGATGGGAAGAAAAAAGAATGATGATGCTTCCCTCGAAATTCGTAGCGAGCGCGACATGATTTGCGCTAGAATGAGCGAGCCCTCCACGGTGTGGCAAGGTCCAACTATGAATGGTGCTACATATGAATGACTCTTCACCTATCATTATGGTACGCTCGTTTCAGAATGTCAAGACCTGATTGACAAGTTTTCATTGATTAAAAACCTGAACATGTTATAATTTGAGCAAAAGGGGTGGTTCCAATGACCGCTGCTATGATCAAAGAGCCTAAAACGAAGCGCGGCCAAGAAACCTTCTCTCGATTGGTTCGGGCCGGAGAAAAACTCTTTCACGAACACACTTATCATCTTGCCTCCATCAATGATATCGTCAAGGAAGCCGGCGTTGGTATCGGCACTTTCTATTTGTATTTTAATAGCAAACATGAACTCTTTCGCTATCTAGTTTTGTCGTATCATCACGATATCCGCAAGACCATTGCCGAACGAACCGCTCATGCAACCACACGTCGCGACCAAGAGCGCATCGGTCTTCGTACCTTCTTGGATTATGTTATTCGTAAACCCTATGCATACACCATCATCTGGCAATCGCTCTTAATTGATCGTGAACTCTTCGTCTATTACTACTCCACCTTCGCGGAAAAATATGTCATCCAGCTACAACAATCCATTAAAAATGGTGAAGTCCCAGCGAGTGTCGACCCTCTAACCTTAGCGTATTTTTTGATGGGGGTCTCCAACTTCTTGGGGCTTGAAATCATCGTCTTTGCCAAAAAGAAATTTTCCGAAGAAGAAATTGAACGGGCTGTCGATTCCGCTATGGTGGTCCTAGAACAAGGTATGTTTAGCAACAAGCACTCATCCAATGAATGAGTGCTTTTTTTGTGATTGATGCTTATTGGATGAATTCAAGAAGATCCTTAGCTAGTTGGTCGGGAGCATCCACAAGTGGAGAATGTCCGCAATTATCATAGACTTTTAGCGTTGCATTCTCACCAATGGCTTCGACCGTCGTGCGTACCATATATTCTGGAACCGTAATATCTTTGTTGCCCCAGATACTTAATACAGGGCAAGTCACTCGATCAATCGAGCCATCACCCGGACCATAGAGATTGGGGGTGTGTCCCATATTGAGGGCCGCAAGACTCCAATCGATATCGGCCAAGCAGCGTTGCTTCAAGGTCTCAGCTAGGTACAATTGATTGGCTTCAGGAGTAGGTTTATGGGCTCCCGTATAAATAGCAAGGTTCCATAGATAATCCATGAATGCCACATTGTTGGTCTCCATCGCTTGTTGGGCAGGGACCACTTGAATGGGGTCTTTGGCCATGTCTTTTTTGGAGAGGTAGGGCACGCCCATCTTGGGCTGTCCTTTTTCGTCCTTTTGGAAAATTGGGTATCCATTGTATCCTGTGGATTCAATTAAGAAGATACGCTCCACGCGTGTAGGATGATGGGCGGCCATCAAAAGAGCTACTCCTCCACCGGTGGACCATCCCACAACACTCGCCTGTTCAACATGTAAAGCATCCATCAGGTGGATCATTTCAGTGGCAAGTTCTTGTAAACTATTGAATTCATGATGATAGGTGCTGTCCCCAAAACCACGCATATCGGGTGCAATGACGCGGTACTCTTCAGGGATTCTTTCCAGCAATGGTACGTAATGGATGGATGAAGACATGTTCCCGTGGACCAACAAGATGGTCTTAGGACCCTGCCCTTGTTCGACATAGGCAATCGTCTCACCGTGGGGTAATTGAATCATTTTTTTGTTCGGAATTTTCATTCAGTTTTTCCTCCTTATCTGAAACCCGATTCATCTTTATCTCTATTGTAGCACACTCTCTAACGCCTGACATCCTAGAAAATACAAAAGCCGGAAAAAGGTCTTCCGGCTTTTGGTTTACGTCACTTTGTTAGATGCCCGAATCGTGAACGAGTGCACCGAGTGGCGCTGAATCTTCATCAATATTATCGACAATTGTATTATAGAATAATGTTGGAACTTCTATTGTTACATTCGCAGCTAGTAAGATTTCTTGAGCAGCTAGATCATTTACATCATTGATTGCATTGAGTAAAACTGTAGAAGTTTCTAGCGTTTGTGAAGCGTTGAAGCTTGCTACCGCTGTCTCAAGGTTGTCAATTTGTGGGCCGACGTTCGTTTCATAATTCGTCGTCGCATTAAACTTCGAGTAGTCCATATCGGTGAGGCCATTGGCTTGGTCAATGAAGGCTGGTAAGAAATCATTGACTAGCGCTTGGACATACTTGTATTCGCCACTCACTTGTTCGCCGAGACTAGTTAAAGCAGTTCCAAGCCCTGAAGTGAACCCTGTGCCGCCACTGAGGTTGAAGCCATCGGTAAAGTGCGCCAGTTTAATAATCGTCGCCGCATGGTCATCATCAATCTTCGTACGATCCCATGCATATGGGATACGATTATAAGTGACTGGGTCTGGCGTAGCCACAATCGCATTGGTGAATTCTTGGAGTTCCACCGCTAAGACATGACCCGCAATGTACGTCGTTTCGGCTTCATCGAAGAGATCGGTAATCAAATCATCAAAGGTCGGATCGGTGGTAGTTAGGCCACCACTTGGTACGAGGTCTAAGACTGCTCCTAAGACCACAATTTCATCTTTCTGTATACCGAGAATTTCTTTATTATAGATGTTTTCGGTTTCCATACCAACAATGTATTTCGCATCAAGTTTATCCAACAAGACTTGCTCGAGGGTACCAGCATTGCCGCCACGACGCGTCATCAACACGCCATAACGGAAACCAGCAACACCATCATAATAGGAATAGGTTTCTTCAATCTCAAGGTTACGGACACTGGTCAATGCCGTCACAAGGGCAGCGTTGGTTAGCGAGCCACCACTTGGATTGATTTGATCTTGCAAGGAAATGAGTTGATGGAGAGCATCGTGGAGACGCAAATCTTCACTTGGATCGCCTTCTAAGGTAACCTTATTCTTATCACCTAGACGAATCATCCCATCATAATCCAGATAGTCACTAGCCGGGGTTGACCCAAGCATACTACCAAGCAAGCGACTAGCAGGACGATAATCGTTTCCTGTGTTCTCAGGATCATCCATGGTACCGAACAGATTGAGTTTGGCGAGGTTACGAACCACATTGTAGAGGGTATCAATTTCCGCAACACTAATGGTATTTAAATCCCCTAAATTGGTTCCTGCGTCATTAATCAATGCGGTTAAGTTTTCAAGTTCATCCTTGTTGTTGGTATCTTTACTCGTATCATAGAGAGCTTCATAATCAAGCCCCTCAAAGCGAGCGTTCCCTAACAATGGATTTTCTTGAAGCATGGTGGGAATTCCCACCTGGGTCAAGGCATCTTTCGTAATGGTGGTCAGCGTACCGGCTTGTAAAATTCCAAAACGTGTGACACCATCGTTTTCCAAAGCGGCATAGGTGTTGTGACGTTCCAAATCTCGCAAATCAGCAAGAACGGCAGCGAGTTGGCTGGAGGTCGAACTAATAGCAGGATCAATGACTGCTTGGACACTCACCAATTTATCCATTGCGTTGGAAAGGCGTAGATCCCGTGTCGGATCGGTTTCAGGTTTCATAATATTTAAATCCGCTAAGCGAATCATATTAGCAAAACTTAAGTAATCGCCAGCTGCCGAGGATCCAACCATGTTTTCCAACAATAAGGTAGCAGGACGGTAGTAATTGCCTGGTTGTTCCGTATCAGGTTGAACACCGAATAATTGTAAACGAGCCAAATTACGGATGACATTGTACATCGTCGTCTTGGTCCCTGCTGAGAACCCATCCAAGGTGGATAATCCGGCATTGGCATCGGTCATTAAGGCCGCAAGATTTTCAAGTTCATCGTTGCCATTGGCATCTTCACTCCGATCATAGAGTTTGTCATAGGCAAGATTTTGATAACGAATATCCCCTTTTAAGGGATCCCCAATGAGCATGTCGTCGATGCCGACTTGTTCTAAGGCATCTTTGGTAATATCGCGTAAGGTATAGGCTTGTAAAATCCCAAGTCGTGTTCCTGGCGTGACTTCGGCGGAATATTCATCATCAATTTCCAAATCGCGCAACGCCGTTAAGACCGCTCCTAGGGTAGAAGCATCCGAACTTGCCGTTGGGTCAATGACTGTCTGCACATCCAATAATTTGTACAAGGCATCGTGCAAACGTAAATCTTCAGTGAGACTTCCTTCAACGGTGACTTTATTCAAATCGCCTAGATAGACCATTCCAGTAAAGTCAAGATAATCGCCGGCTTCCGAAGTGCCTACCATGTTTTGACGTAAGACGGTCGCGGGGCGATAGTCTACCCCTGGATTCAAAGGATCGTCTTGTTCGCCAAAGAGGTTCAGTTTGGTGAGATTACGGATGGCATTGTACATGGTATCTACGGTAGCCAATGAGAACCCATTCAGCGTGGATAACCCAGCATTGGCATCCCCCATTAAAGCGGCGAGGTTTTCGAGTTCATCCTTATTATTCGCATCTTTACTTACATCGTAAAGGGCATCGTAATTCAAGCCAAGGTAGCGCGCTTCTCCCCCTAGCATCGTATCAATGCCGGCTTCTTTAAGGGCATCTTTGGCAATGCTTTGTAAGGTAAGCGGTTGTAAGATGCTCGCACGAGTCCCGCCTGGCACCACTACTGCGGAATAATCATCATCAATTTCTAAATCGCGTAAGACGGCCAGCACTCCAGCAAGAGTTTCCGCATCAGCGGCCACATTGCTTGGGTCAATGGTCGTTTGAACATCCAATAGTTTGTACAAGGAATCATGCAAGCGTAAATCTTCGCTAACGCTTCCTTCTACAGTGGCGTTATTGAGATCGGCTAGCACAATCATGCCATCAAAACTTAAATAGTCCCCAGCTTCCGAAGTGCCCACCATATTCTCAAGCAAAACGGTCGCAGGACGATAGTCCAGACCAGGATTTAAAGGATCTTCTTGTTCGCCAAAGAGATTGAGTTTGGCAAGATTTCGGATTGCATGATACATGGTATCCACCGTGGCCGCCGAGAATCCATCAAGGGTTGATAACCCAGCGTTGGCATCTTGCATCA
>JBAYCP010000066.1:0-5487 GCA_041668665.1 Bacilli bacterium
AATGAATCAATATTCTTTCGATAAAATCGTTAATCACGCAAAAGTTTCGGGCTTTGTTTTTCAAGGTTCCGAGTTATATGGTGGGTTGGCCAATACTTGGGATTATGGCCCTCTTGGAGTAGAATTGATTAAAAATATTAAAGATTTATGGTGGCAAAAATTTGTTCGAGAAGCTTCATCAAATGTGGGATTGGATAGTGCTATTTTGATGAATCCTTCCGTTTGGCAAGCATCAGGGCACTTATCTAATTTTACTGATCCACTAATGGATTGTAAGAAGTGTAAAACGCGTCACCGTGCGGATAAACTTATTGAAGATGCTTTTCCAAATATTAATTGTGGCGGATGGTCGGAGCAACAACTCAAGGAATATATTGATGTCCATAAGATTGCCTGTCCTAACTGTGGTGGCCATGATTTTACTGAGATACGGCGCTTTCAAATGATGTTTAAAACCTTTCAAGGTGTCGTTGAAGATGCATCAGCTGCCATCTATTTGCGCCCCGAGACCGCTCAAGGCATTTTTGTTAATTTTAAAAATGTCCTACGTTCCTCTCGCCGAAAGCTCCCAATGGGAATTGCTCAAATCGGAAAAGTGTTTCGTAACGAAATTACTCCAGGTAATTTTATTTTCCGTACCCGAGAATTCGAACAAATGGAACTAGAATTCTTTTGCAAACCTGGAGAAGATATGAAGTGGTATGAGTACTGGCGCAATTATTGCATGGATTTTCTTTTGAAAATTCGGCTTAATCAAGCAAATTTACGTTTGCGCGAACACGAAAAGGAAGAATTATCTCACTATTCTACAGCGACGAGTGATATTGAGTATGAGTTTCCATTTGGCTGGGGAGAATTATGGGGAATCGCGAATCGCACTGATTTTGATTTGCGGCAACATCAACTTGCATCCAACGAGTCCATGGAATACCTTGATCCTATGACGAATGAACGCTTTATTCCTTATTGCGTAGAGCCCTCTGTTGGCGTTGGCCGATTAGCACTAGCCTTACTGTGTGATGCTTACGATGAAGAACTTATTAAAGAAGGGGACAGTCGAATTGTTTTACGGCTACATCCAGTTCTTGCTCCAATTAAAGCCTGTGTTACACCTCTCTCGAAACAATTAGCACCCCAAACTCAAGTGATTTACCAACAATTAAGCAAACACTTTGCTTGTGAATACGATGAGACGGGAAGCATTGGGAAGCGATATCGTCGCCAAGATGCAATCGGCACACCGTTTTGCATTACCTTTGACTTCAACAGTGTTGAAGATCATTGCGTTACAGTGCGCGAACGGGATTCAATGCTTCAAGAACGTGTTGCAATTTCTTCGTTAGAAACCTACTTAAGTCAACGTTTATCAATAGATTAATTGATTTATAGAAAGGTGATGATTCATATGGAGCATAAGCTGCTTGATCTTGATGAAATTCGTCGCCAAATTGATATCGTTCAAGTTATTAATTCTTATTTACCACTAACCAAAAAAGGGAAGAGCCATTTGGGTGTCTGTCCTTTTCATGACGATTCGAATCCATCATTGAATGTGTCAAGTGAAAAACAAATATTTAAGTGTTTTTCTTGTGGCGCAGCGGGAAACGTATTTACATTTATACGCGATTATGAGCATATCCCTTTTTTAGATGCGGTACGAAAAGCTGCTGACATTGCAGGAGTGAAAGTACCTGAACTCGAAAAGTCTAATATTGCGAAGACAAAAAAGGAATCCATCAACGATCCGCTTTATCGTGCTTTGGAAGAAATTACAAGTTATTATGCATTTCAACTTAAATCAGCGGGTGGCACCTACGCGATGCAATATGTGATGTCACGCAACCTGTCGATGGATTCTCTCTCTCTATTTCAGGTTGGTTTTGCTCCTGATGATGGCACTACATCCATTCGTTTTTTACAAAGCAAAGGACATTCACTCGATGCTATCATCGCTAGTGGCATTGGAGTTGAACGGGATGGCATTGTCTACGATCGGATGAGGGGGCGAGTGGTTTTCCCGTTGCAAGATGAGTTTGGCCGTGTGATTGGTTTTAGCGGGCGTAGACTTCAAGAAGATTTAGAGCAGAAGTATTTAAATACTCCAGAGTCACCAGTATTTCGTAAAAGCCAGTGTCTTTATCATTTTCACTTAGCAGAACGTGTAGCACGAAGAAATGGGAAAATATATGTTGTAGAAGGATTTATGGATGTTATTTCTCTGCATCAAGTGGGAATTCAAAATGCTGTTGCTACTATGGGGACAGCATTGACCAGCGAGCATATTACTTTATTAAAAAAAATAAATTCTGAAGTAATTCTATGCTTTGATTCTGATCGCGCAGGACAAACTGCAACTTATCGAGCTTTGGATTTGTTGCAAGACACCTCCATCCGCATTCAAGTCGTTGTAGCTAGGTCTGACGAAAAAGATATTGATGAAATTATTCAAGTAGAAGGGAAAGAATCTATTGTCCAATTTTTATCAAAAACACTTGCACCTTTAGATTTTCGCCTTGAATATCTTGCAAGTCAATCGAATTTAGATAATCATGATGAGCGAAAAAAATTGGTTGCAAAGGCAAGCGCACTAATTGAACGAACAACTATCGATGATTTTGATCGAGAGCATTATATTGATGTACTGGCGCAAAAAACTGGTTTTGGGAAAGATTTGATTCGAAAGCAACTTCGATTGATTCGACCTCATGACAACCCTATCCCGGATTTTCGCAATCAATTTCAGACGCAGCATCAGATGCGTCGAATTGATCGATATGAAAAAGCTGAGCGACAAATTCTACATCTAATGATTAATGATCCACTTGTTGCTGCGAAAGTTCAGCATGAATCGGTATTTCTATACTATGAAATGTATCGAAAGATTATGGCATGTATTTTAAATGAATACAATCTTCATGGGGAAATCATCTTAGCTAATGCTTTGAATGACTTATCATCAGAATATCGTCAAGAATTGATTTCGATTGATGAAGAGGATTTCCCTCCAGTTCCATTAGATGAACTCATTCGTATTATTAAAGAAGATTTTCCAAAACAATTGGAACTAGGAAAATTATTTGACCAACTTGATCAGATTTCTGATCCCAAAGAGCAAGCTAAACTTGCACAAAAATTAATTGAAACAAAACAAGCGTTTGCAAAGAAACGTCGACAAATGCCCGCACACCCCAAGGAGGAACAACAATGAAAGAAAAGAAGAAGATTCTAGATATTGATGAGTTGGAAACATTAGAGCAGATAAAAAAACGATTTGAAAAGATTGGTATTTCCAAGGGAGAAATCTACTTAGGTGATTTAAATGATTCGATTTCTCATCTTGAATTATCGGATTCAGACAATGAAGGCTTACTCAGCCATTTTACCCAACTTGGAATCCAATTGATTGATGACGAAGAAGATCAAAATGACACATCGCTAGACGATCTTGAAGTTGATGTTTCAAAGATTTCGGAAGCCCCAGAAGAGCCCGAAGAAACCGATGATGATACGTTTCATCCTGACATTGTAGAAGAAGACCTTGAGTTCATTGAAGAAGTCCTCGTGGATTCTAATTTCTCTGCACTAACGAGTGAAATTAAAATTAATGATCCTGTAAAAATGTACTTAAAGGAAATTGGAAGAGTTCCACTGCTTGGGAAAGAAGAAGAAATATATCTTGCTGAGAGAGTCGCCAAAGGTGACGAGGAAGCAAAAAGAATTCTTATTTCTGCAAATCTTCGACTTGTTGTCTCCATTGCTAAGCATTACATCGGGAGAGGCATGTTGTTTTTAGACCTTATTCAAGAAGGAAATCTTGGACTTATTAAAGCATCTGAGAAATTTGATCCAGAGAAAGGGTTTAAGTTTTCAACCTATGCGACTTGGTGGATTCGACAAGCGATTACGCGGGCAATTGCTGATCAAGCTCGTACCATTCGTATTCCTGTGCACATGGTAGAAACAATCAATAAAATGACTAGAATTCAACGTCAACTTATCCAAGAATTGGGAAGAGAGCCAACTGCGGAAGAAGTGGCAGAGCAGATGGGAAATGGAATTACAGCGGAGAGAGTACGTGAAATCCAACGTATCGCCCTAGAACCGGTGTCATTAGAAACCCCTATTGGAGAAGAAGACGATTCGCACTTGGGCGATTTCTTGGAAGATAAAGAGGCCGTTTCTCCGAGCGATTATGCAACCAATGAATTGCTAAAAGATGAATTATATAACGTAATGAAGGATCTAACTGATCGGGAGGAACGAGTACTTCGACTTCGTTATGGAATTGATGATGGTCGACCCCGCACCCTTGAAGAAGTAGGGAAGGAATTTGGCGTAACTCGTGAACGCATTCGTCAAATTGAAGCTAAGGCTCTTAGAAAACTTCGCCATCCCACTCGCGCAAAACGATTTGGAGACTTTCGCGGAGAGCATTAATGAAAAAACTGAGTAAGCGCTTGGAGTCCTTGATTTCAGTCATTCAAGAATGCAACACAATTGCGGATATTGGAACCGATCATGCATGGCTACCAATTGAGTTGATACGTAGAGGGATTGCTTCAAAAGTTTACGCAATTGATAACAAAACTGGTCCACTTAATAAAGCAAGAGATAATATTGAAACTGCTGGTGTTTCAGAGAAAATCCGATGTATTTTAAGTGACGGACTAAGTGCTTTCCAAGAGGAAGTTGACGCAGTCATAATCGCGGGTGTTGGAGTTCAAACTATTATTTCGATATTAGAGAATGCTCATAACCTCAAAGACTATAAGAGATTAGTTCTTCAACCCAATTATGGAATGCCTCTTTTAAGGAAATGGTTATCCGATCATGACTGGGGAATTATTAAAGAAAAGATTCTTTTTGAACGAGGAACATACTATGAAATCATTGTTGCAGTTCAGAAAACCCAATCTTTGGATGAAGATGAGATTGAATTTGGACCCATACTAATGCATGAAAAAAGCAAAGTATTTTGCGATAAATATAATGATGAAATCCGAGCAATTCAAGATTTAATCCCATCGATATCAGATTATAATAAGCGAGAGGAATTAAATAAAAAGGTCGATAAAATTAAAAAAGTGCTTCAATAAGCACTTTTTTAGTATTAAATAAGTACTAATAAAGTATATCTTTTGGATTCGTCTCTGATGTTACTTTTCCATCCGATGCAATGAAATCAATTACTTGCCTTGTAATTGCTGGCGGCGTAGAAGCGCCGGAAGTGACGACTGCTACTTTATTCTCTGAAAGTAACATCGCTTTGCTCAGCTGATCCGCTCCACTAACAAAGTATACAGGTAGGCGAGACCTTTCTGCAATCTCCGCTAATTTGCGAGTGTTGTTGCTTTTGGGGTCTCCGACGATAACAACTAGATCACCTTTTGGTAATTCTTCTTCTAAAGCTGCTTGTCTTGCTCTTGTTGCGTTGCAGATTTCATCAAGCATCTGTGCTTGTGGGTATCTAGTTTTGATAGATTCAAA